>JASFOT010000096.1:0-7271 GCA_050116375.1 Gammaproteobacteria bacterium
CGTGCGCAGTATCTGCTGATCCAGAGTGCCAGCCAAGGAGCGCGTCCCCCGTCAGCGCGTTTTGCCTCGGGGTGTTATTCCAGAACACAGGTCGAAAATCAAACTGCCAAACGCCTTTTCCTACCGAGATCCCGCCGAACGCCGTGCGCCGGGAGAAAAACCGCGCCCCGGACGGTTGCCCCGGCAAGGGAACCCTATCGGGATCCGCCCTTCCGGCCTGCACCGCTTCCCTGGCGATGGCGATCGAAGTCTCGCCGCCTCTCGTCCGGAGACATGTCCTGCCACCGGTCTCGCAACCGGTCCCTTTCCTCCGGCGACATGTCGCGAAATCTCCGTCGCAGCTCGTCACGCTCCTGTGGAGGAATATCCCGCCATGCCTCGATGGCCCTCTGACGCTCCTCCGGGGACAGGTCTCGCCATCTCTGACGCAGCTCCTGACGTCGCTCGGGGGGCATCTCGCGGAATCGCCGGAAGTTCTCGCGAACCCGGGCCTGCTCGGACGGGGGTAACTGCCTGAATCGGTCATAGCGTTCGCGGAGCCGGCGTTTTTGCTCGGGATCGAGCGATTTCCAGGTCCGGAACCGTTCCCGTGCAGCGGTCTTCTGATCCGGCTCCATCTCGAGCCACCTCTGGGCTCCCCGGGACAATCTCTCCCTGCGCTCCTCGGGTATGCCGTCCCAGCGCTCGGAGAAACCGGACAGGACCTGTTGCTGCTCCGGACTGAGCTCGTCCCACTCCGCGGCATGACCAACTTGCCACAGCAGCGACGTCGCCATCAGAAGCGCTACCGACCCGAGCCTAATCTTGATCATCTGATGTCTCCACGTCATCCCTGCCGGCATCTCCGGACTCCTCACGTCCCCCTGCCATCTCCTCCATGTTTACCACCAGCCAGTCGTCATCCATGTCATCGAAGCTGCCCAGAAATTCAATGAGGTCCGAATCCGCTTCTTCCGGCGGATCTTCTGCTCCGCCGGCGCTTTCAGCGGCCAAAAAAATCGCGGCCAGCACTGCGGCGATCCTGATGGACGAGGTTCGCCTCACTATCCTGCGTCGGGCTCGGCATCGAGCCAGAGATAGAAGTCGTAATCAGCAATCATCTCCAGATTGTCCTCCGCGAGAAACAGCTCTATTTCCGCCGTGCCGGCGTCCGCTTCGGCAATGTGATCGAAATCGGGTTGCCCCCCACGGCTGAGCACAACAGCCAGCCCGACAGCCCCGAGACCTGCGGCGGCAGCGGCCAACACCCGCCAGCCGGGTCGGGCCGACCGCGATCCGGTGCGCACGGCGCCTTCCCTGGCCCGGGTGAGCCGGAGTCGGGTCTCGGGGTCAAGATCCTCGACTGCCCTGCGGTAGAGCATCCGGGCCCGATCCTCCGTGATTCCGTTGTTACGGTCAGCCATCGTAATAGTCCCCCAGTTTGTCTCTGAGCACGGTCAGCGCACGGGAATAATGTGTCTTGACGCTGCCCTCCGAACAGCCCATGGCCCGGGCGGTATCGGCCACGCTCAAGCCTTCCAGGCATCGCAGAACGAATGTCTCACGCTGGCGCAGCGGCAGATGTTCCAGGGCCTCTTCCAGAACCGCCAGGGATTCACGGCCGTTCAGCTCCACCACCGGATCCTGCGTGCGGGGACCGGGCGCCGCCTCGACGGGATCCGGGTCGTCATCGGAACGGAACCAGGTCATCAGCCGGGACCGAACGGCCATCCGTCGGCGATAATCCCGGCTCCGATTCACCAGGATACGGAAGAACAGCGGACGCCATTCCGCGTTCGGCCGCGCCGAGTATTTCCTGACGAAACGAAACATTGCATCCTGCACGATGTCGAACGCCTCCTCTGGATCGCCGGTCATCGTCCGGGCCGTCACATAGGCCTGTCTCTCCACACTGCGGAGGAAAGCTTCCAGTTGTGCGGTCGTGTCCAGCGGTTGCTCCTCGATTCTGCCGCGCGCGGCAGGCAACGCCGCCTTGCGGGGACCTGTCCGCGCCCTCGTTTCGGCATCTGAATCCGGTCTCGCATCAAGCCCTTCGCAGCCCGTTGAAACCGTCCGCCACACAGAGTACAACGCCAGGGTGGCCAAATGGTTGACAGGCCTGGATCCGCTGTTCGGCCGGAACTTCGAGCGAGTTTATTCACAAACACTCCGTGATGGACTGTATGACAGCCATATTACTTAATACGACGCTTTGTGTATGACACTCAAATTACTGATTTATTTGATATATATAATAATTTGACCATTTTTTCACCAATCCGAAACCTGTCCCGTGCGGTCGCGGACAGGGCCGGCTTTGCCCCAGCCAATTCACAGAGTTATCCACAGAATCTGTGGACAACGAGGTCCGCCGCTTGGCAGCCAGCCCAATCCTCAAAGTAGCGATCAACGCACCGGTCCGCCGGCTATTCGACTACCTTTGTCCCGGCACGGGTCCTGACCCCCAACCCGGTGTCCGCGTTCGTGTCCCTTTCAGGGGCAGGAGACAGGTCGGCGTCGTGGTAGACGTTGCCGAGACCAGCGAGATTCCGGCGGGCCGATTACGGAGGGCCCAGGAGGTCCTCGACGAGACGCCGGTGTTCGGGGCGCTCGACATGAAGCTCCTGCTATGGGCCGCGCGCTACTACTCGCATCCTGTGGGAGAGGTTTTTGCGGCAGCGATGCCCGTGCTGCTCCGCAAGGGACGAAACCCCGATGAGCCTTCGCGCGGCCTTGCCCGAGCGACGGCCGTGGACGACGACATGATCGAAAGCCTGTCACGCAGCGCGCCGAGACAGGCCGGGATTCTCCGGCGCCTGCGCGAGGGGCCGGTAGCGATGGAAAACGCCGCCCAGGCATTCGGCGAGGGATGGCAGCCGGTGGCCCGCCGCCTCATGGAAAAGGGCCTGGTCCGCCAGATCAAGCTGTCCGAAACCGCCGCGGAAAATTCCCACATCCGTCCCACGCCAGGGCCGGCGCTGACCCAGGACCAGAAGTCAGCGGTGAATGCCGTTCTTTCGGCGGAAGCGGACATCAGGCCGGTCCTTCTATTCGGGGTCACAGGCAGCGGCAAGACGGAGGTCTATCTGCGCGCTGTCGAAACGGTTCTGAAAGAGGGCCGGCAGGCCCTGATTCTGGTACCCGAGATCGGCCTGACCCCCCAGATCGTCCGTCGGTTCCGGCGCCGGTTCGACTGCCCGGTGGCCGTCCTGCACTCCGGGCTGACCGAAAAATCGAGATTCGGAGCATGGGCAGATGCGCGCTCCGGCAGGGCCCGTGTGGTCATCGGCACACGCAGCGCCGTCTTTACGCCAATGCCGGACTGCGGCCTGATCGCGATTGACGAGGAGCACGATCCCTCGTTCAAGCAGCAGGAAGGATTTCGGTACTCGGCCCGGGATCTGGCTGTCGTCCGGGCGCACCTGCACCGGATTCCCATCGTGCTGGGCTCTGCCACGCCCTCGCTCGAGTCTATGCGGAACACCCAGACCGGCCGGTACCGGCGAGTGGACCTGGCGGAGCGGCCCGGCAGTTCCAGCCATCCCCGCATCCGCGTCGTGGATCTTCGGATAACCCCGTCCAGGGAAGGCCTGACCGCGCCATTGCTGGAGGCAATGGCAAGGCACATGGAAGCAGGCGGACAGGTGATGCTGTTCCTGAACCGGAGAGGCTACGCAACGGCCCTTTTTTGCACCAGCTGCGGCTGGGTCGCGGAATGTCCTCGCTGCGACGCCCGCATGACGCTGCACCAGCAGCCCGCGGGACTGCGCTGTCATCACTGCGGCCGATCGCAGACGGTGCCCGAGTCCTGCGCTGACTGCGGAGCGGGGCTCCGGCCTGTCGGGCAGGGCACGGAGCGTATCGAGGCTGCGCTCACCGCCCAGTTCCCGGGAGTCAGTGTGGCCCGTCTGGATCGCGATACGGCCCGCAGCGGAGAAGCTCTCACCAGCCTTCTTGAAGACATGCGCCGGGGCGAGACCCGAATTCTCATAGGAACGCAGATGCTGACGAAAGGCCACGACTTTCCCGACGTCACGCTGGTTGGCGTGCTCAACTGCGATCAGGGCCTTTTCGGCACGGACTTCCGCAGCGATGAACGGCTCGCACAAACCATCCTTCAGGTTTCCGGGCGCGCCGGCCGGCGTCATCGCCGGGGCGAGGTACTGCTGCAGACCGCATACCCGCAGCATCCCCTTCTTGCCCAGCTCGTCAGGGGCGGCTACGACGACTTCGCCGAGGAAGCGCTTCGTGAAAGGGCCGCCGCCGGCTGGCCCCCGTTCAGCCATCTGGCCCTGATACGCGCCGAGGCGCATCGCCGCGCCGATCCTCTCGCTTTTCTCGAAATGTGCCGTCACGTCGCGGCCGGCCTGCCGGCGACTGGCGTATCCGTGCTCGGTCCCGCCCCGGCACCCATGGAAAAGCGCTCGGGACGGTATCGAGCGCAGCTTCTGTTCCGTGCCTCCGACCGGCGATCTCTCAGGTCCCTGGTCGATGGAGTTATCGGAAAGGTGCAGTCCTCGCCGGAGGCGCGCCGGGTCCGCTGGTCGCTGGACGTGGATCCCGTCGAACTCTTCTGACCCGGCTCCGTTTTTCACCGGCCGGCCGCCAAGTTAGAATCTCCAGCCCGGGTCACCGAGACTTCCCTTGAAAGAGACGATCGCAGAACTGTTACGTCAGGCCGTGGACAGCCTGATCGGCAAGGAATTGCCGGAGGAGGTGGCTACGCTACCCCTGCACGTGGAACGGGCGCGAGACCCGGCACATGGAGATTTCGCCACTAACGCGGCCATGGCCATGGCGCGATCGGCGCGCCGGCCGCCGCGCCAGATCGCGGAATCCATCGCGGCCGCGATTCCCGAGTCCGAGTTCGTGTCGGGCGTCGAGATCGCGGGCCCGGGTTTTATCAATTTTCGATTATCGCCGGCGGCCCTCCATCGCGAGGTGCGCCGGATCCACGCAGGCGGAGAGAAGTACGGCCAGAGTAATGCCGGTGCCGGCCGGCGGATCGTTGTCGAGTTCGTTTCCGCCAATCCAACCGGTCCGCTACATGTGGGCCATGGCCGTCACGCCGCTTACGGGGCCACCGTAGCCAACCTGCTGCAGGCAACCGGTTACAGCGTTCACCGCGAGTACTACGTCAACGATGCGGGTCGGCAGATGGATATTCTGGCGGTGAGCGTATGGCTCCGATATCTGGAGCTGGGCGGGGAGCGAATCCCGTTTCCGTCCAACGGTTACCGCGGGGGCTACGTCCGCGAGATTGCGGCGACTCTCAGAGAACGCGAATCCTCCCGGCTGCAGCACGCCGTTGACCGAGTCTTCGAAGGCGTCCCGGCCGACGCGCCGGAAGGAGACCGGGAATCGCACATCGACGGGCTGATCGACCGGATGCGTCGCCTGCTCGGCGAGGAGGATTACCGACTGGTGCTGGCACTTGGCCTGGACAGTATCCTCGACGATATACGGGACGATCTGGCCGGTTTTGGCGTGGAGATGGACGAATGGTTCTCGGAGCGCTCCCTGGCGGACCAGGGCCTGGTTCGCACCGCCATCGAGCGTCTCCGTGATTCCGGCCGGGCTTACGAGAAGGACGGCGCGCTCTGGTTCAGGGCGACGGACTTCGGCGACGAGAAGGACCGGGTGCTGGTTCGGGAAAACGGCCAGACCACCTATATCGCGTCGGACATTGCCTACCACCTGAACAAACGGGAACGCGGTTTCGAACACCTGCTGGACGTGCTCGGGGCCGATCACCACGGCTATGTCGCCAGGGTGCGGGCGGGCCTGGAGGCCATGGGGGAGCCGGGCGGCTCACTGGAAGTCCGACTGGTGCAGTTTGCGGTCCTGTACCGGGGCGGTGAAAAGGTCCAGATGTCCACGCGCTCGGGTGATTTCGTCACTCTTCGGGAGCTGCGGGAAGAAGTGGGAGACGATGCGGCCCGCCTCTTCTATGTGCTGAGATCCAACGATCAACATCTGGATTTCGATCTGGAACTGGCCAAGTCACGTACCGCCGAAAATCCCGTGTACTACATCCAGTATGCCCACGCCCGCATCTGCAGCGTCTTCCGGCAATTGCGCGAAAAGGACATGGACTGGTCGCCCGCCGCGGGTCTCGAGTCACTCGAGAGGCTCGGCGAGACCCACGAGACCGGTCTCATGAAAAGCCTGGGCAGGTACCCGGAGATCGTCGATCTGGCGGCCGCCAATCGGGCACCCCAGAATCTCGTCCATTACCTGAGGGAACTTGCCTACGACTTCCATACGTATTACAACGCCCATACCTTCCTGGTCCCGGATGACGGACTCCGGAATGCCAGGCTGGCTCTTATTACGGCGGTCCAGGTCGTTCTCAGAAACGGCCTGGAGCTTCTGGGGGTCTCGGCCCCGGACAGCATGTAAAGCGGCTTGACCAGGGATTACAAACATCGCCGCCGCCGCGGCAAGAAAGCATCCGGCCAGACCGCGCCCTTCGTCACCGGGCTGGCCGCGGGGCTGGCAGTCGCCCTGCTCGTTCACCTTTACCATCGCGGCCAGGATCAGATATCGCCGGGGGCAACCCCGCCGCCGAAACGTTCCGCGGTCACGGCACCGGAGGTCGTAGACGATGCGGAGCCAGTTTACGATTTCTACGACATCCTGCCCGAATTCGAGGTCGTCATCCCGGGAGAAATCGGTCGCGCCCCTGACAGTGGCAGTGACCGGACCGAGAAATCCGACAGGGCCTACTATCTGCAGGCCGGCTCCTTTAGAAGTTTCGACGATGCCGATCGGCGCAAGGCAAGTCTCGCTCTGCTCGGAATCGTTTCGGAGATCCGTCGGGTGGAAGTCGACGGCCGGATCACCCATCGTGTTCTCATCGGGCCTGTCAGCGAAACGGGCAAACTCCGCGATCTCCAGCGCAGACTCGTGGAAAACGGAATCGAGTACCTGGCGTTACAGGCAAAGGGATCCAGCCAATGAACAGACTCCTCGCCACGACCGCGGCGGTACTGCTGATGTCGACGACAGATGCTTCCGCCCAGCCGGCACCGGCCGCCGACGCAGGTAGTGAGGATCCTGTCACGGTCGCCGTCGCAGCGGTGGGCGACATCATGCTGGGCACGGATTATCCGGAACACCGCCTCGCCGACGATGATGGCGCATCGCTTTTGCAGGACCCGGCACCGATCATCCGGGAAGCCGATATCGGATTCGGCAACCTGGAAGGCGTGCTGCTGGACGGGGGCGAGCCGGTGAAGAAGTGTTCCAATCCATCGGCATGTTATCTGTTCCGGTCCCCGACACGTTAT
>JASFOT010000097.1:0-7266 GCA_050116375.1 Gammaproteobacteria bacterium
CACAGCGGCGACCAGACCGATGGCGCCCGCCGGCCCCATCCCGGCGACCGCCACCAGCAGCGGAGACACTATCAGTGCCAGGGCTGGCAGGGCTCGACGGCTCAATCTCATGATCATGCTCCCGTGAAGGTGCGGTCGGTCACTCTAACCCCATCGCGCCCCGGAATCACCGGCTCGGTGACGGTGGTTCGTGTAACATCGCGAGAGTCCCCTTGATGACGATCCACGGTGCTGACCATGCGAAACGAGATCATGCTGACCGCCACGGAGGCCCGGGTGATCGGATCGCTCATCGAGAAAGAGATCACCACACCGGACCAGTATCCGCTCTCGATGAACGCCCTCAAGCTTGCCTGCAACCAGAAGAGCAGCCGCGACCCGATCATGTCCCTGGGCGACGAGGAGGTTCGGGAGACCCTGGACGCCCTTTCCAGAAAACATCTGGTACTGGAACGCTCCGGTTTCGGCAGCCGTGTACCGAAATTCAAGCAGCGATTCTGCAATACGGAGTTTTCATCCCTGCAGTTCTCCGAGCAGGAGCGCGGAATCATCTGCGCGCTCCTGCTCAGAGGGGCGCAAACCCCCGGTCAGCTCCGGACGCACACCCACCGGCTGTGTGAATTTTCCGATGCCGACCAGGTCGAGGAGACGCTGACACAGCTTATGGAACGCCCCGACGGCCCCTTCGTGGCGAAGCTGCCTCGCGAGGCCGGCAAACGGGAATGCCGTTTCATGCACCTTTTCGGCGATACGGAAGAGGCGCTGCCTGAATCCGAGGACCCCGAGCCGGTGATACGCCGTAGCGAGTTGCCGGACCGCAATCCGCTGCAGGATCTGGAACGGAGAGTCACCGCGCTGGAGCAGCAGATGGCCGCTCTCCAGGCTCGAATCCCGGGCCCGGACGGGGACTGAGGCAAGGTCTCCGTGGAGATCCTTTATCCGCTGTTCGCCATGGTGCTGCTCACCGCCGTCGCCCTGTTCCGGCTCGGCTATCTGAGGTACAGGGCCGTCGCCGGGCGGCAGGTGGACCCGGCCTACTACAAGACCTATCAGGGGAACGGAGAACCGGATTCCATAGCCGCTACTTCGAGGCACGTGGTCAATCTTTTCGAGACGCCGGTGCTGTTCTATGTGGCGGTCCTCCTGGCCTACCAGGTCGGCAGCACGGGAGCAGGGCTGGTGGCGCTGGCCTGGGTGTACGTGGCCCTGCGGGCCGCGCACAGCTGGATTCACCTGACATCGAACGTAGTGGCGTGGCGATTCAAGGTGTTCATCATGAGCTGGCTCACGCTGTTATGCATGTGGATCGTCCTCGGCATCGGCATCCTGGGATCGTCATGATGAGACGGGGTAAATCGGCGCATGACAGATAACACGCGAATCGAGGAGCTGGAAACCAGGCTCGCATTCCAGGACAAATCTCTCCAGGAACTGGGGGACTCGGTGTATCGCCAGGAACTGCAGATCGAGCGGCTCGAAGCCGCTGTCAGAGTCCTGACGGAACGAATTGCGGATCTGGCCGAAGCCATGCCGGAATCAGCTCCGGACGACCAGAAGCCGCCGCACTACTGACCTTCGTCGGGGCAGCTTTCGGGAAGAGATTTCCGAGCGGTGAGGCGTTCCTGCAGTTCCTCCAGCTCGACCCAGCGCTCGGTGGTCGCCTCCAGTTCCGCGGTTTTTTCTTCCAGCGTCGCGAGAACCGGAGCCGTTTGCTCATAGGGCGCCGTAAAAAAATCGGGGTCCGAGACCTGCTGTTGAAGCCCGGCGATTTCCTGTTCCAGGGACTCGATCGCTTCCGGCAGCCGATCCAGTTCCCGCTGCTCTTTGTAGCTCAGTTTCGTCGGGGGCCGGGACCGGTCACGGCCGCGGCTTCCGCCGCCGCCCGCTTTCTCGCCGGCTGGCCCATCTGCCTCGGCAAGACTGTGCCCGCGACGCTCCCAGTCGCTGTAACCCCCGGCATATTCGATGATCCTTCCGCCTTCCTCGAAGGCCACGATCTTGTTCACCACGTTATCCAGAAACTGGCGGTCGTGGGTCACGACAATGAGAGTGCCGGTGTATTGCGCCAGCTGGCGCTCCAGGACCTCCAGCGTTTCCACGTCCAGATCGTTCGTGGGCTCGTCCAGAACAAGCACGTTGGTGGGCCGGGTAAACAGCCTGGCCAGAATGACGCGATTACGCTCACCGCCAGAAAGTGACTTGACCGGCGTCATCGCCCTCTTGGCGCTGAACAGGAATCCGGTGAGATAGCCCACGACGTGCTGTTGTTTGCCGTTGACAGTCACATAATCGCGGCCGTCTCCCACATTCTCCGCGACGCTTTTCTCGGGATCCAGATCCCCTCGCAGCTGGTCGAAATAGCCGATTTCCAGGTGTGTTCCGTGTTTGACGGTACCGGACCAGGGCTCGATCTCTTTCAGAAGAATTTTCAGCAGCGTGCTCTTGCCGACGCCGTTATTGCCCACCAGCCCGATTCGATCGCCGCGGGCGATTTTCACTGTCAGCCCGTCGATGAGAGTTCTGCCGCCATAACCATGGGTGATGCGGTGCGCCTGGATAACCTTGCGTCCCGAGGGCTCGGCTTCGCCGATCCGGATTCGGGCGTCCCGGGGCCGGGGAATGCGCTGCAGCCGCTCATCGCGCATGGCCATCAGGGTGCGAACCCGCCCCTCGTTTCGGGTCCGGCGCGCCTTGATGCCCTGCCGGAACCAGGCTTCCTCCTCCGCCAGTTTCCTGTCGAACTCGGCGTTGGCCCGACGCTCCTCCTCGATAGCCTCGGACTTGCGTCTCAGATACTGCCGATAATCTCCCGGCCAGCTCACGAGGCGCCCCCGGTCGATCTCGATGATTCGTGTGGCGAGACGCTGGACGAAGGCCCGGTCATGGGTAATGAACAGCACGCTGCCGGGATACGCCCACACCCGGTCCTCCAGCCAGCGTATCGAAACCAGATCGAGATGGTTGGTGGGCTCGTCCAGCAGCAGCAGATCCGGCCGACTGACCAGGGCCTTCGCCAGCGCGACCCGGCGGCGCCAGCCTCCGGACAACTCGTCCAGCCGGCGCTCGCCAGGCAACTGCATTTCGCTCATCATGGCTTCCACACGCCGCTCCAGATGCCAGGCATCGGCCGCATCGATGCGCCGCTGAAGTTCCTCCAGTTCCCGGAGCCCCCCGGCATCCAGCTTCTCCCGCGATCGGCGGTGGTACTCGTCACACAGACTTTGCAAATGGGCCAGCCCCGACGTGACGACTTCCCGGACGGTCTGATTCAGGGTCTCGGGTAGCGTCTGCTCCAGCTGACTGACCCGCAGATCAGCCCTGAACTGGATTTCCCCCCCGTCGGGCTGATACTGTCCGGTGATCAAGCGGAGCAACGAGGTTTTGCCGGCGCCGTTGCGCCCGATCAGGCAAACCCGCTCGTCCTGCTCAATGGCGAGACAGGCCTCACGAAGGATCACCTGGTCGCCGAAGTTCAGCGAGACGTCATCAAATCGGACGAGAGTCATCGGGATTCTGCTTTGCTTGGCGCCGATGGAACGGGCCGGGATTGTGGCGGGATGCGGGACGTAACTCAAGGCGACCAGCCCCGGTGACCGGAATCCGGCTGACCGGAACAGACGCCGTGAAACGCACGGCCGAACGGACGGAGTGTCCGGCCTTTTGCGAAACCGAACAATGGAGACGAACTGTCGTGACCCGGATCGACCTGGAACATTTCCGCCAGGAACTGCTGGCGCTGCGAGAAGAGATTTTGAACGCCAGCGAGACCGAGGACGAAAGCGCCTCCCCGGTGGAGCTTGACCAGTCCCGGATCGGTCGCCTGTCGCGCATGGATGCTATGCAGGGACAGGCCATGTCGGCGGAGATGAAGCGGCGGCGAAAGGCTTCTCTGCAGAAGATTGCCGGCGCTCTCGAACGGATTGACGAAGGCGACTTCGGTACCTGCGAGGAATGCGGAGAACAGATTGCGACGGCCCGGCTGGAACTGGATCCGTCTGTCACCCTGTGTATTCGCTGCGCCACGGAAGCCGAGCAGGGCTGAGGGGCCTTCGCCGGGGGGATGCCCTGCCGAGCCCGGCGCAGAATGAGACCCGATGAGCCGCTGCCTTCGAGCCGTCTGACCGGCGCTTTTATCAGCCCCGCCCCTGCCGTTCTGTCTCTGGGATACACTTTGCCTGCTTCGGCACACAGGGAGGCGGCATGACCGATTATGTGATCTCCGTTCGAAATATCCGTCGAGGGGTCTTTGGCAGCGAACCGGGCACCACGCGATTCCTGGAAATTCCCGCCGATGCCGACGCCCCGCACCCCGATCACGGCATAGGAAGGACGCACTGGGTCGAGCGGGTCATGGACCTGGCGCGCACGGGCCCGGATCCTGCGACGGGCAGGGACTGCGGGGATATTCTGGTGCTGGTCCACGGTTACAACAACGAGCTGCCCGTGGTCATGAAGCGTCACCGCCGCCTGAAAGAGAATCTCTCTGCCGCGGGTTTCGGTGGTGCCGTGGTCAGCTTCGACTGGCCCAGCAACAATATCGCGCTCAATTACCTGGAAGATCGCAGCGATGCCCGAATCACCTCCATCAAACTCGTGGACGACTGTATCCGGCTGTTCACGTTGACCCAGCTGCGCGGATGCGCCTACAACGTGCACCTGCTCGCGCACTCCACCGGCGCCTACGTCATTCGTGAAGGTTTCGACGATGCGGATGACCGGCGCAATATCGCCGCTACCAACTGGACCGCCAGCCAGGTCGTTTTCGTCGGTGCCGACGTGTCGGCGAAATCACTGGGACTCGACGACTCCAAATCCAGCTCCCTGTATCGGCACTCCATACGCCTGACCAACTTCCAGAACCCATACGACTCGGTCCTGAAGCTCTCCAATATCAAGCGAATGGGGGTCGCTCCCCGCGCAGGCCGGGTGGGCCTCCCGGACAGAATTCCGCACAAGGCCGTAAACGTGAACTGCGGCCCTTACTTCCGGACCCTGAGGCCCGATCCCGACACCACGGGTTCCTGGGAGCACTCGTGGTATTTCGACAGCCCGTTTTTTGCAGAGGACCTGGCGCTGACGCTGAAAGGAGATATCGACAGGAACTATATCCCGACCCGGAGACGGGGACCGGATGGTTCGCTGTTGCTCGGATCACCGGTCACACCCGCATGACCAGGCAGGAACCCGGCCCGGGATCCCTGACCATCGCCGCCACGGCAGCCGCCATGGTGGCATTCGCGGCCAATTCGGTCCTCTGCCGCATGGCTCTCGAGGCCGAGACCATCGACCCGGCCAGCTTCACCTCTTTGCGACTGGTCTCCGGCGCCGTCATGCTCTGGATGCTGACCCGCCTGCTCGGCAAGCCCCGGACTACTGCCGGCAGCTGGGAGTCAGCAGCGTATCTATTCGCCTACGCCATCACGTTTTCCTTTGCCTACACGAGCCTGTCGGCGGGAACCGGGGCGCTGCTGCTGTTCGGATCGGTACAGATCACGATGATCATCTGGGCGCTTTTTTCCGGTGAGCGTCCTCTGCCCGGGCGATGGCTCGGCATGGCCACGGCCTTGATCGGTTTTATCTACCTGGTTCTGCCGGGCGTCACCGCGCCCTCTCCCGCCGGCGCTGCGCTGATGACGGCCGCCGGGATTTCCTGGGGCTTCTACTCGCTTCGACGCAAGGGTCACACGGACCCGCTGGCCGCCACGGCCGGAAATTTTCTCAGGGCGGCGCCCATGGCGCTCGTGGTCAGCCTCGTCCTGTTGTCCGGGACTCATGTTTCGGCCCGTGGCATCGTGCTCGCGCTGGCCTCGGGAGCAGTAGCGTCCGGCCTCGGATATGTGGTGTGGTACGCGGCCCTGCGCGGCCTGAGCGCCAGCGGAGCGGCAGTCGTCCAGATATCCGTCGCCCCGATCGCGGCCCTGGGAGGCGTGCTCTTTCTGGGAGAAGCCGTGAGCGCACGGCTGCTGATCGCCTCGATCCTCATACTGGGAGGTATCACTGTCGCCCTGCTGTCCAGACCCCGAGCCGCCTGATTGAGCCCTGTTGGCGGGTCTCCGTCCCGCATGGCTGGTCTATTCTTCGCCCAGCGGGCCGAGACCACAATGATGGAGCGAGTTCATGGAAATACTGCGATCAGCCGCGCGACGCGGCATCCGATTCCTGGAAACCCTGGACAATCGACCCGTGGCGCCAGCGCCCGAAGCCGTCGCCAATCTGGACAAATTCGACGTTCCCCTCCCGCAGAAAGGCTGCGACCCGGAGACGATGCTGGAACAGCTGGACCGCCTTGGCTCTCCAGCCACGGTTGCTTCCGCCGGCGGAAGATTTTTCGGCTTTGTCATTGGAGGCACGCTGCCGGCGACGCTGGCGGCCAACTGGCTCGCCGGAGCCTGGGACCAGAACACCGGGCTATGGGCGGGATCGCCGGTCGGCTCTGCCCTCGAGATCGTGTCCCTGCGATGGTTGCGGGAGCTCCTCGATCTCGATGACGCCTGGGGCGGCGCTTTTGTCACCGGAGCCACCATGGCCAATTTCACCTGCCTGGCGGCGGCGCGACGCGCGCTTCTGGGCACGGCCGGCTGGGACGTGGAGAAGGATGGACTGTACGGGGCGCCGGAAATCACGGTGATCGCCGGCGAGGACGCCCACGCGACTCTCTTCAAAGCCCTCGGCATGCTGGGACTCGGGCGCGAGCGAGTCATCCGGGTGCCGGCGGACGAACAGGGCCGTATCAGGGAAGAGCTGGTTCCTCCCGTGGAGGGTCCTACCCTCCTGTGCCTGCAGGCGGGAAACGTGAACTCGGGCAGCTTCGATGCCCTCCGGAAGATCTCGGAACGGGTTCGCGGCCCCCAAACGTGGATCCACGTGGACGCGGCCTTCGGACTCTGGGCCGCCGCCTCGTCCTCCCGACGTCACCTCGTCGACGGCCTGGAACTGGCGAGCTCCGTCTGCACGGACGCCCACAAGTGGCTCAATGTTCCCTACGACAGCGGCATCGCGCTGGTCCGTTGCCCGGAGGCACTGCGGGGCGCCATGTCCTTTTCCACCGCCTACCTGCCGGAGAACGAACGGCGCGAACCGTCCCATTACACCCCGGAACTGTCTCGCAGGGCCCGCGGCGTCGAGGTCTGGGCGGCCCTTGCAACCCTCGGTCGCGACGGCCTCGAAGAGCTCGTCGATCGCAACTGCCGACAGGCAAGGCGGTTTGCGCAGGGCCTGGCCGGGGCTGGCTACGAGATTCTCAATGAGGTTGTACTGAATCAGGTG
>JASFOT010000098.1:0-7257 GCA_050116375.1 Gammaproteobacteria bacterium
GCAGACGGCTCTGGCGTTGCCTCCGGAGGCGATTTCCTTCGAGTGGGCCGGGGATACGAGACCCATCGCGACCAACGCCACCGTCGAGGGCCGGGCGCTGAACCG
This sequence comes from Gammaproteobacteria bacterium, assembly GCA_050116375.1. Lineage (GTDB taxonomy): Bacteria > Pseudomonadota > Gammaproteobacteria > Steroidobacterales > XN24 > JAHEFR01. The sequence goes on from JASFOT010000098.1 coordinate 106, forward strand.
GCGCGTCGAGGTGGAGGTCTGGTACGACGAGATCAAAAGCCGGCTCGCCGTGGAAGAGGTCGTGATCCCGGAGGAGATCAAACGCATCAAGGTGTGCCGTGTGGAGACGGTGTGCAAGCTGCGGTACAAGGAAGGTCATGCCCGGCGCGCCCGCGTACGGAATCTGGTCCCGCCGCTGCATTTCGAAGAAGACAATATCGGCGTCGACGAGCGATTTGTCGGACAGATCCGGCAGGCCCTGGAAAACCTCGGTGACAAACAGAACGTCACCGTGAAGTTCATTGGTCACACCGACGGCACCCCGCTGATCGGCAGGAATGCCAGCATCTACGGCACCCACCTGGCCTTGTCGAAGGCCAGGGCGCACCGCGTGGCCCTGGCGGTTCGCGAGGCGCTGGACCTCCCGAGTGCCGCCATTGCCAGTGACGGCCGCGGTGCCGAGCAGGCTCTGGCTTCGGACGAGACGCAAAGGGGGCGCGCCCTCAATCGCCGCATCGAGGTCGAGTTCTGGCACGACGATCCTCTGCAGGAACTTCCCAACGAACCGCAGCTTTGTCCCGACGCCGCCGGCGCGGAGCTTGTCACCAAGGTTTATGACCCGTCGTGGGGAAGCATCGCGCCGCTCCAGCTGGAACAGGGCGAGGCCGTCATTCCTGACGGCTATACCAACGATCTGCGCCGAGCCATGACGGACATAGCCGACAAGCGGAACGTCCGACTTCGTTTCGTCGGATATACGGGCAACGAGCGGCTCGATCGACGGACGGCCCTGGTTTACGGGGACGATATTGGCCTGTCGGCAGCCAGAGCGCGCAGAACAATGGAAACCATCAGCGAGTCCCTGGAATTGACTCCGGAGCAGTCGGAACACGAGGGCCGCGGTTACGTTCACTCGAACGACGTGGTTAACGCCGGTTTCCTGCAGGGCGACAATTCCTATGTCGCCGTTGAGGTGGTTTACGACGAACTGGCGGTGCTCGACGACTACGAGGGCGTGGACGTTACCCCGATCACGCGCGAGCTCAGCGCCAGGAATCCGCTGGGCCTCAATCTCATGCGTATCACCGTGGACGGTGAACCGATCGATGATCCGGGCAGAAGTTCGTCCGATATCCAGCGTTGCACCGACGTGGCTCTGGAGCGAACCGACATCCAGTTCCGATTCGATAATCTCACCGCGAGTCCCCGGCTCAGCGTCACGGCCAGGCCGAGTACGGTGGCATTTCCGTCAAACCGCAGCGGGGGCGAAGAGCAGGCGGCGGAGTCCACCGTGAATTTCCGGATGTACAGCAACTATGCCTCCTTCATCGAGCGGGCGGAGGTGCGGATCTTCGAGGCCGATGAGTCGATCCGGTCGGCGCCGCTTCATGTGGCCGAAATCGATCCCGAGGGGCTCGGCAAATGGCAGCCGGAGATCCAGTCGTTCCAGGGACCTGTGAAAGAACTCAAATATGTTCTGCGAGCCTACGATGGGGAGGGACGTTTCGACGAAACCGAGTCCCAGCCCTTGTGGATCGTCCACCAGGACCCCTCGGCCGATGAGGCGGGTACGGGCGACGAGGCGAATCCCGGTGAATCTGTCGACGAGTCCGAACTGCTGGCCGGCTACGGCGAGAGTGGACTGTCTGTCCGGAATATCCCGTTGAGCAGCGGTACGGTCAACGTTCGCGGCAGCGGCATACCGGCCGGTCACGACGTTTGGGTCGCCGGTACCCCGGTACCCACGGACGCCAGCGGCAACTTTGTTTCCGAGGTCATTCTGCCTACCGGCATGCATACCGTGGAGGTCGCTGTGCTGGATGCCGAGGGCAACGGAGAACTGTTTCTGCGTGACCTCGAGTTCAAGAATAACGACTGGTTCTACGTAGGCATGGCGGATGTGACCTTGTCCACCGATGCCAGCAGCAGCCAGGCTGATGAAATGACCGGCAAAAACGCACCTTACGACACGGACTCCTACGCCGACGGCAGACTGGCCTTCTACGTGACCGGGAAATTCAGCAAGGACTGGAAACTGACGGCCAGCGCCGATACCCGTGAGGACTCGATTCAGAACCTGTTCAGCAACTTCATGGACAAGTCGCCTGAATCCCTGTTCCGGCGTATCGATCCCGACTATTACTACCCGACCTTCGGCGACGACGGCACGGTGGATGAAATGGCGCCCACTATGGGCAAGTTCTACGTGCGGCTCGACAAGCAGGAGAATCATCTGCTGTGGGGTAACTTCCAGGTCGATTATGCGGCCAACGAACTGGTTCGAATCGATCGCGGGCTTTACGGTGCCAACGCACGCTATCAGTCCCAAGACACCACGGAGTTCGGCGAAGAGCGATTTGCGGTAGACGGTTTCGCCGCTGAACCAGGCACTCTTCCCAGCCGGGAGGAATTTCGTGGCACCGGTGGATCCCTTTACTTCCTCGGACGCCAGGACATCCTTCCAGGATCCGATCGTCTGAGAATCGAGATCCGCGACAAGGATACGGGGATCGTCAATGGCGTGGTCAATCTGCAGCCGAACGTCGATTACGACATCGACTACCTGCAGGGCAGGGTGATGCTCTCGGAGCCACTGTCCTCGACCGTCGACGACAACCTGCTCGTTCGCACCACCGGCATCAGCGGCGACGAAGCCTGGCTGGTGGTTCACTACGAACATACGCCCGGCTTCGACGATATCAACGCAATCAACACCGGCGGGCAGGGCCACTACTGGATCAACGACACGGTCCGGTTAGGCTTGACGGTGAACAACAACGACAACGACGACACCGACGACAGCAGTGCCGGTGCGGCGGACATCACGATCAGGAAGGGCGCCGAATCCTGGGTGAAGGTGCAGGCCGCGCAAAGCGACGGTCTGGTATCCAGTTCCTGGGTCTCTTCCGACGGCGGCTTCGACTTCGAGCCGACCGACGATCTGGCCTTTACGGACGCTACGGCCAACGCATACCGGGGAGATCTGGCCCTGGGATTCGGTGATATTTTCTCCGGTGGGCGCGGACGCCTGAATCTCTATTTCCAGAGCCTGGAGGCCGGTTATTCTGCCCAGGGGCTGAACACCCTGACCGACACCGAACAGTTTGGCGGCACGCTGACGATGCCCTTGACGGACCGTATGCATATCGCAGCCACGGCCGATATGTCGGAACAGCAGGACGGTCTGAAGACCAGTGCCGAGGAATTCAATCTTGCATACCAGTTCACCGATCAGTTCAGCGTCAGCACGGGCGTGCGGCACGAGGACCGGGACGATCGCTCTCCGATTGTGCCTGTCACCCAGGACCAGGGTGAGCGGACCGATGCGGTGGTACAGGTAGCCTACGATTCGAAGGACAGGTGGCGCGGCTACGGTTTCCTGCAGAGCACCCTGTCAGCCAGCGACGGACGCGAAGATAACGGCCGAATCGGAGCCGGAGGCACTTACCGGCTCAACGAACGCCTGGTCATGAACGGAGAAGTTTCCGGCGGCGACCTCGGCAACGCCGGCAAACTCGGAACGACCTATATTTATTCGGACCGGACCAGCCTCTATATGAACTACACCGTCGACAACGAGCGTAGTGACAGCGGTTACAGCGGGCAGCGCGGCAATCTGGTGTCCGGGGTTCGCAGCCGGTTCTCCGACAGCGCCAGCGTATTCCTCGAGGAACGCTACGAGCACAGTGACTCGCAGACGGGCCTCACCCACGCGACGGGCGTCACCTTTACCCCATTCGAAAGGTGGAACTTCGGTGCCAGCTCCGATATCGGCACCCTGGAGGACCGGGAGACCGGTGCGGAGACCAAGCGCCGGGCCGGCACGGTCAGGGCCGGATATGGTTTCGACACCGTTCAGTTATCGAGCGCCGTTGAATACCGGTTCGACGATACCCAGCAGACCGACGGTGTGTGGTCAGACAGAACGACGTGGCTGTTCAAAAACAATGTCAGGTACCAGACGAGCCCGGACTGGCGTGTGGTCGGCAAGTTCAATCACTCGGACAGTGACAGTTCCCTGGGGCAGTTCTATGACGGGGGATACACGGAAGCCGTCGTGGGGTACGCATACCGCCCGGTGAATCACGACCGGTTGAATACGCTCGCCAAGTACACCTATTTTTACAATGTTCCCTCGGTGGACCAGCTCAGCGGGCAAGAAGCCCCCGTTCCCTCGGAGTTCATCCAGAAAAGTCATATCGCGGCGCTGGACGTGACTTACGATCTGACGCCATCGTGGTCCATAGGGGGCAAATACGCCTACCGGCTGGGCCAGGTGAGCCTGGATCGCGAGAACGAAGAGTTCTTCGACAACAACGCCCACCTGTACGTATTGCGCACCGACTGGCGCTTCCGGCGGAACTGGGAAGGCCTGGTTGAGATGCGCATGCTCGATTTACCTGACATCAACGATCGGCGCAGCGGCGCCCTGGTCACTCTGTACCGGTACCTGGGCGGACACTTCAAGGTGGGCCTTGGTTATAATTTCACCGATTTCTCGGATGACCTGACGGATCTCAGCTACGATCAGCACGGCGTCTTCATGAACTTTGTTGGCGCCATGTAAGCCTGACGGCGAGAAAGGTATCCTTTTGTACGGTCCCGAGCGACCGCTCTCGCTCGCCTGCGGAACGCTTTCAGACTGAGCGTGTCGAAATTCTGTCAGGCGATGCGGATCACGATTGGTGAACATCCGACGTGATCCCGAGCCGGATGGCACGGGACATGATCGGGTTCCGGGAAAGGCCCGGATCACGGAGGGGACAGTTTGAAGATTTTATTCGTTTGCATGGGCAACATCTGCCGGTCGCCCACGGCCGAAGGCGTTGTCAGGGCCCGGCTGCTGGAAGCCGTACGTAAGCACGGTTCCGAGATGGATATCGAGCTCGACTCGGCCGGGACCCACAGTTATCACGTGGGACATCAGCCTGATCGCAGGGCCATGGAGGCGGCCAGTCGGAGGGGCGTCGATCTTTCACCCATCCGCGCCCGCCTGGTGGAAGAAAGAGATTTCTCCGAGTTCGATCTCATCCTGGCCATGGACCGTGACAATCTCATCCATCTCGAGGAAGCCTGTCCGCCCGAGTATCGAGACCGGCTCAAGCTTTACATGGAGTTTGCCGGGAACTCCGCCTTCGACGAGGTGCCGGATCCCTACTACGGTGGTCTGAACGGATTCGAGCGAGTGCTCGACCTCGTGGAGGAGGCGGCCGACGGGCTGATCCGGCACGTACTTCGCCAGAAACAGTCCTCGGCCGCCTGACAGCCGGATTACTCTCCTCCTTCCGGGGCCTGGGGCGCCGGACGAGGGCGGTCCGCTGCTGTGCGGGACTCCGAGGGGGAGGAGGCGCCGGCAGGAGCGCGTGTCTCGCCGGGCCTTTCCGCGGGTAGCCTGGGAGAGGACCTGGCCGGCAGACCGGCTTTTTCGGCCGACGCGGGTGTTCTCTCGCCGGTGGTTGCCGATTCCCGGCCTGCGACGGCGGGTCTGTCAGCTTGAGGCGGTGGATCCCTGCGCGGCCCGGTCTCGGTGGAGGGCGGCCCGGGTGGCCTAGCGGGCCCCGTGTCCGGCCTGGCGGAAGGTCGGTCTCCGCCCCCGGATGGCCGGTCGCTCGACTGGCCGGGTTTATCCGCCGGTTGCGATTTCCCCGCATTCGAATCCTGCGCAGGACCGCCGGCACGCGCCGGTGTTTCTGATCGATCTGACTGCGCCCGGGCGCCCTCGTCGACGGAAACCGGTCTGGGAGAAGGGGGCCGATCGGGTGTGGCTTTCCCGGCTGACGAGGCAGCCTGGCCGGCGTCGGTCTTGCTCCTGTCCGGGTCGGCTGACCCGGTGCGAGCCGGCCTGGTGTCCTCGCCGGGCGGACGGGCGGCAGGATCGTCACGAGAGGAGGATTGTTCGTGGCTTCCCTTCGCCCCCTGATCCGGACGGGACGGGCTGTCCTGCTGAGAGCGTTTCGTCTGGTCTGCCGTTCCCTTCGCGGGCGTATCTCCGCCTGGAGGTCTGGTATTGCCGGATTTTTCACCGCCGGCCTTCTGCCCGGCCTGCTCCGCTTCGGTCCGGGGACGTTGCTGGCGTCCGCCCCGACGGCGCCGGCGGCCTCCGCGTCGCGAACGTGAGGCGCCCCCTTCGCCGGATGTGTCCTTGTCGGTCTCCGCGGATGCCTGTGGGCCCCCGTCGCCCTTTTTCGATTTCTGCTGGTCCCTGCCACCGGTACCTCGACTCGGCCGCCGTCCGCCGCGCCCCTGTCGCTGGTCGCCAGACCCCTTCGCGCTCCGCTGGGTGCGCCGCCGGCCTGTGGACTTCGTTTTCGGTTGCGATCCCGACGCCTGCCCTGCCTGAGGACGACGTGTCTTGCCGGACTGACCTTCCGTTTTCTTCTTCGTTTCCTTCGCCTCGGACGAGCCGGCAAACCAGCCCATCAGCCGCGCAAACCAGCCGGGTTTCGACTCGGTGGCGTGTTTCGGTGCAGGTGCCGGCTTTTCCGGCACGACGCCTGACACCGCAGGCTGCTCTGTCCGCTTTTTCGGCGCCTCGCCGGATATCCGGGCCAGTGTTTCGTCTTCCTCTTCGCTCACGGGCAGGAGATAGCTGGCATGGGCGTTCTCCGGAAGGGTGACGGAGTCGTCGCGAACCCGGCGGATGTTGTAATGGGGAGATTCCAGCTCCGGTCGCGGGACGATAATCACGTCCACGTTCTCGCGGTCTTCAATTGTCGCCAGCCAGGAGCGTTTTTCGTTGAGCAGGTACGTGGCCACGTCCACCGGAAGTTCGCCGATGACCTTGGCCGTCCGTTCCTTGCGGGCTTCCTCACCCATGATTCTCAGCACCGACAGGGACAGTGACTCTACGTCCCTGATGGTGCCGCGACCGAGGCACCGCGGGCAGACGGTGTGGGCGGACTCGCCAAGGGAGGGTCGCAGCCGCTGTCGGGACATCTCGAGAAGGCCGAAACGGGATATGCGACCGATCTGCACCCGGGCCCGATCCATGCGCACCGCCTGACGGAGCCGGTTTTCCACTTCCCGCTGGTTCTTCTGGGGACCCATGTCGATGAAATCGATGACGATCAGTCCCCCGATATCACGCAGGCGCAGCTGTCGCGCGATTTCGTCGGCCGCCTCCAGGTTGGTCTGGAGCGCCGTTGCCTCGATATCCTCTCCCTTGGTGGCGCG
>JASFOT010000099.1:0-7229 GCA_050116375.1 Gammaproteobacteria bacterium
ACCGTCGATACCGTCCCGCCCGTCGTCGCCAGTCCGTGGGGCTGGGTAGCGGCATCCACGTCGGACCAGGTGGCGCCTGCCTCCGCCACAGCCGTTCGTGCCTGTGCGTCCACGGAAACGGTTCGCATCGGTCCCAGGTCGATGAGGAGTCCTCCTTCGCCGACCGTGTTGCCTGCATAATCGTGGCCGCCGCCTTTCACGGAGATCACCAGATCCTGCTGGCGAGCGAAATTCACGGCGGCCACTATGTCATCAGTGCATGCGCAGCGGATCACCAGATCCGGCTTCCTGTCGAACCGGGCATTCCAGACGGAACGGGCGGAGTCGAAGCCCGCGTCGCCGGGGCACAGCAGTTCGCCTGTGATGCTGTTTCTCAGGGCGTCCACCAGACTCGCGGGGATAGGGCCTTGTTCTTGCATGTTCCTCCTTCGGGTCGGGGAAAGTCTTTCTGACACCGGCCGGTTTGGCCGGGCCGGTCAGTTACCTTAACAGCAAAGGGAAGCCTCTTCTGTAGAGCCTGGCCACTCCGGCATTTCCGGGCGGAGACGTCCCTGTTCTCGTCATCGTTTTCCGCGTGCAGGCCCGCAACTATCGCCACGGCGCCATTGGCGTTGCCACGCGGTGCGGGAACGAAGAACATCGCCTTCCATGCGGAGGAACGGCTCCGAACATCGTCCAGAAAGAGAAACCCGGCTCGGGGCCGGGTCTCCTTGGTTCAGTCCAGTTTGCGCGGGCGACGGCCCGGGCTCACAGCGCCTTGAACACCGCGTCCAGGCTGTCCTTCGCGTCACCGAACAGCATCCGCGTATTCTCCTTGAAAAACAGCGGATTCTGCACCCCGGCATAGCCGGTGGCCATGCTGCGCTTGAGCACGATGGTGGTCTTGCCCTTCCAGCATTCGAGCACCGGCATGCCGCCGATCGGGCCTTCGGGATCCTCCAGCGCCGACGGGTTGACGATGTCGTTGGCGCCGATAACGATCGACACGTCCACGTCGGGGAAGTCCTCGTTGATTTCGTCCATCTCGAACACGATATCGTAGGGCACCTTGGCCTCGGCCAGCAGCACGTTCATGTGGCCAGGCATTCGCCCGGCGACCGGGTGGATTCCGAAACGCACATTGACCCCGAGCTCGCGCAGCTTCTGGGTCAGCTCGTGGACGATGTGCTGGGCCTGGGCGACGGCCATGCCGTAGCCTGGGATGATCATGACTTCCTTGGCGCTACTCAGCAGGGCGGCCGTCTCGTCGGGATCGATGGGCTGCACTTCACCCTGATCCTCGCCGCCGGCCAGCTGTGTGCCTTCGCTGGTACCGAATCCGCCGGCGATCACGGCCAGGAATTTCCGGTTCATGGCCCGGCACATGATGTAGCTCAGGATCGCGCCGCTGGAGCCCACCAGCGCGCCGGTCACGATGAGCAGGTCGTTGCCCAGCATGAACCCGGTGGCCGAGGCGGCCCACCCGGAGTAGCTGTTCAGCATGGAGACCACTACCGGCATGTCGGCGCCGCCGATCGCCATGACCATGTGGACACCGAAGGCCAGGGCAATGATCGTCATGAGCAGGAGGGGCACCATTCCGCCGCCGGCGGCGGACTGGGCGACGAATCCCTTGCCAAGCCAGATCACGACCAGCAGCAGGGCCAGGTTCAGCCAGTGCCGCGCGGGCAGGAGCAGGGGCTTGCCGCCGATCTTGCCGGACAGCTTGCCGAAGGCGATCACCGAGCCGGAAAAGGTCACGGCGCCAATCAGGATACCGAGGTAGGTCTCGATGTCGTGGATCGTCAGATCGACGCCCTGGTAATGGGCCAGTCGCCCGGGATCCAGGAAGTTGGCGAAACCGACCGCCACGGCCGCCAGGCCCACCAGGCTGTGAAGGATGGCGACCAGTTCCGGCATCTGCGTCATCTGCACGCGGCGGGCCGCAATCAGGCCTATGGTGCCGCCGATGAGCAGCGCGATAATGAGCTCGACATAAGCCTGGCTGACGATGCCCCAAATGGTGGCGACCAGCGCAATGGCCATGCCGATAATGCCGTACCAGTTTCCGCGGCGTGCCGTTTCCTGGTTGGACAGGCCGCCGAGCGCGAGGATGAACAGGATGGTGGCAATGATGTAGGAGACCACCAGGATTCCGTTGAATTCCATGACGGCCCCCTTACTTCCGGAACATTTCGAGCATGCGTCGCGTGACCGCGAAGCCGCCGAAAATGTTCACCGCTGTGATACACACCGTTGCCACCGCGATCCACTTGATCAACGCCGTGTCGGAGCTGATCTGCATCAGGGCGCCGATCACGATGATGCTGGAGATCGCGTTGGTCACGCTCATCAGCGGCGTATGGAGGGCAGGCGTCACGTTCCAGATCACCATGTAGCCCACGAAACATGCGAGCACGAAGACGGTGAAGTGTCCCATGAAGTCCTGCGGTGCCACGGCCCCCAGACCGAGTAGCGCCAAGCCGCCGATCACCATCATCACGATCGGCCCGACAACAGACTTCTTCTTTTCCGGCTTGGGCGGCGGCGGAGCGGCTGGCTTGGCCGCCTTTGGCGCCGCCGACAACTTGGGCGCCGGCGGCGGCCAGGTCGTCTCACCCTCCTTGCAGATCGTTGCCCCCCGGATCACCTCGTCCTCCATGTCGACGACGAGTTCACCATCCTTTTCCGGGGTCATATCGGTCAGCAGGTGACGCAGGTTAGTGCCGTAGAGCTGGCTCGACTGGGCGGCCAGCCGGCTCGGCAGGTCCGTGTAGCCGATCAGCGTTACGCCATGCTCGACAACGACCTGGCCGGGCTGTGTCAGCTCGCAGTTGCCGCCCTGCTCGGCGGCCAGGTCCACGATCACGCTGCCGTCTTTCATCGACTCGACCATGTCGGCCGTGATCAGGCGCGGCGCCGGCTTGCCGGGGATGAGGGCGGTGGTGATGATGATATCCACGTCCTTCGCCTGTTCCGCGAACAACGCCATCTCGGCTTCGATGAACTCCTTGCTCATGACCTTGGCGTAACCGCCTTCGCCCGAGCCGTCTTCTTCCTCGAAGTCGAGCATGAGGAAATCCGCGTCCATGCTCTCGACCTGCTCCTTGACCTCCGGACGGGTGTCGAAAGCCCGGACGATGGCGCCCATGCTCCTGGCCGCGCCAATGGCGGCAAGACCGGCCACGCCGGCGCCGATCACGAGGACCTTCGCCGGGGGAACCTTGCCCGCGGCGGTGATCTGGCCCGTAAAGAAGCGACCGAAGTGCTGGGCCGCCTCGACGACGGCCCGATAACCGGCGATGTTGGCCATCGAGCTCAGCGCGTCCATCTTCTGGGCCCGGGAAATGCGCGGCACGCTGTCCATTGCCAGCGCGGTGACGCCACGCTCGGTCAGCGTCTTGAGAAGATCCGGATTCTGGGCGGGCCAGATGAAACTGATCAGCGTCTGCCCGGAGCGCAGCAGGCCCACCTCGTCGCCCTCCGGTGCCCGAACCTTGAGAACGATGTCGCACTGCTCGTAGACATCTCTCGTGGAACCGAGGATGTCGCAGCCCACCTCCCGGTAGGCGTCGTCCGAAAAGCTGGCCTCCTCACCCGCCCCGCTCTGTACGGCCACCCCGTAGCCGAGTTTCATGAGCTGGGACGCGACTTCCGGGGTCGTTGCAACACGTCGTTCACCCGGGTGAGATTCCCGTGGCACACCGATCTTCATAAGCAATCCTCCCTAGGCTACGCGCGATTATCGTTGACCGGACGCATTAATGAAACCGGCCCTTTCGGCGCGGCACATGATGGATCGTCCGGGTGACGAGCAGGGATAAAACGGACAAACCCCGGTTGCGGTTCGACCCGGCGCTCGCGCAGCGACGCCCCCACCTGAAAGGCGCGTGCCGGTGCTGAGTCAGGGCCCCGCTTCCTGATCCACGAAAATCAGCTCCTCGGTGGGATAACCCAGCGAATCCGCGACTGTGACGAAGCGATCGATGACGGCCTGATCGACCTTCGGCGTTCGTGCGAGAAGCCACAGGTACGATCGGTCCGGGCCCGAGACAAAGGAGTAACGATAATTCTCGTCGTCCAGGCCGAAGACAACGTAGGCGCCGTAAAAGGGCCCGAAGAAAGACACTTTCAGATAACCCTCGTCGTCGCTACGGACGAAGTACGCCTTGCCCTCCGCCTGCTCCCACTCCCCTTTTTCGGCGTTGTAACCACGGTTGACCACCCGGATGCCGCCGTCGTCCCGGCGGCTGTATTCGGCCGTGACCCGGGTCAGACCGCGTTCGAATGAGTGATCGAGCCGTGCGATCTCATACCACTTGCCCAGGTAGCGCTCGGGCTCGAAATCCTGCACGGGCTCCACACCCTCGGGCAGGCCGGTACAGGCGCACAGAGCCAGGCAAAGGAGACTCGTCAGGACACCGCGTACCGACTCCGGCCGCGGCCGTATGGCGTGAGAGTGCTGGATCATTGCGGTTCGCGCCCCCTCGGAAACGTGGCGCCGCCGCACAGGGCCGGAAGCGCGCAGGATCATTATAGAGGGTGCGACAGCTGCTGCAGGCCGCACTCCCCGGATCACCGCGGCAGAGGCCGGAGACCCCGGCGCCGTTAATACGGTCTGCGGATATCGAGCTTCGGTCATCACTCTGACGCGAGCCGCGTGAATATAACGAACGGTTATCCAGCCATGAAAAACCCGTATTTCAAAGGCCTCCGGGGCCCGTGGTACGGTCTGCCGTCCCCGATATCTCGATCCGTCGCACCATGCCCCATACCGCACTCATCCTGAAATCGCGGACCTGGTCACCCGCCAGCCTCTGGCATGGAGGCACGGGCCGGTGGTGGCCGGCGATCGCGGTGCTGACCGTTCTTCTGACAGGCGCCTGGCTGGCCGCGGAACATGCCGGCCTGACCCGCGGTTTACTGTTGCTGGTGGGAGCCGGTCTGGGCTTCGCGCTGCAGAGATCCGGTTTTGGATTCGCCGGCGCCTGGCGGGCGGCGATCATGGATCGAAGCGGCGCGGGACTCCGTGCGCAGCTGGCGCTTCTCGCCCTGCTGACAGTTGTTTTCCTGCCCCTGTTCGCCCGCGGGCAGGTCTTCGGGCAGCCTTTGTTTGACGTGGTCAGGCCCGTTGGCGTCTCGTTGCTTGTCGGCGCATTTCTTTTTGGTATCGGCGCCCAGCTCGCCTCGGCGTGCGCTTCCGGTTCCCTGGCCGGGCTGGGGAACGGCAAGCTCAGGTATCTGATCGTTGTTCTGGCCATGGTGGCCGGCGCAACCCTGGGCAGCGCCCATCTGGGCTGGTGGGAATCCCGCCCCCGCTGGATCTCTTTTTCCATGCTCAGGGAGTGGGGCCCCTGGCTGGGCGTCGCCGGCAACCTGACCCTGATCGGGGCGTTGGCCGGCGTCAGCGTCTGGCTGGAAAAGATTCGCTACGGGCATCTGCCGCGGCGACGAACGCGTGTGGCGCCGGGTTCCTGGCCCATGTGGCTCGGCGTTCTCGTCATCGCCCTGCTCTGCACCGCCACTTTGATCCTTGCAGGCCGCCCGTGGACTATCGTCACGGCTCTGCCCCTGTGGGGCGCCAAGCTCATCAGTGTCACCGGACTGCCTCTGGACGTGGACTTCTGGGAGTACTGGGCGGCCGACACCCGAATCGACGCCCTGGGCGCAAGCCTCTGGTCCGACGTCACCACCCTGATGATCGGCGGCCTGGTGCTCGGCACCGGGCTGGCTTTCGCGCTTTCGGGGGCTGCCAGGCTGGCCTGGAAGATCAGGCCGGCGGAAGCCCTGGTCGCTGCCCTGGGTGGATTGCTGCTCGGTTATGGCGGCGTCGTCGGACTGGGCTGCAACATCGGTGCGTTCGTGGCAGGGGTGGCCAGCGGCAGCCTCCATGGCTGGATCTGGCTGATCGCCGCTTTTGCCGGAACCAGTGTCGGTGTTGTTCTCAGGAACGTCGGCGAGAGACTTCGCCCGGCGGGCTAATCCTGCCCGGACGCCCGCGCGACATTCCCCGGACATCGGCTCATCTCCGGCAACTCGGGGTATCGACGTGTTTCCCCGGGATGGAATGCGACGTTGCAGTGCACAACGTTAAACAACGTGATGTGTCAGGCGAATTAGTCTATTTTTAACCGGGTGGGCAACGGCCGCCGGGTCGAATCCGCGTCAAATGCCGCAGTACTCGGTCGGCGTTCGGAATTAATCCCCGGGGTCTTAGCCACCACGCATATGGGAAGAAAAAAGGCAAAACGACTCCCGTCACCAAGAATTAACCTTGCCACTAACCAAGCACTAGGGGGAACTAGAAAATGAGCAAATTCCTGCGCGGCCTGACTGTAACTCTCGGCATCATGGGCATGACCCTGGTCGCCGCGACCGCAGTGGGCCTTGACCGCCTGGCTTTCTCCGGAGGCCCCGAGGGCGGAACCTTCCAGTATTTCTCGAACGGCATCGCCATCCGGCTATCGAAGAACGTGCCGGACGTGGAAGTGTCGAACATGGCGTCTGCCGGCTCTCTCGAGAACCTGCGGCGCGTGAACTCGGGTGAAGCGGATTTCGGCATCGTCTATTCCGGCGACACCTATCTGGGCCGGAACGGCCGCCTGACGAACGACACCCGGAAATATCCGAACGTTCACGCCATGTCCTTTCTTTACGGTGCGCCTGCTCACCTGATCGTCAAGGCGGGCAGCGGTATCGACAAGGTCGCGGACCTGGAAGGCAAGCGAATCGCCGTCGGCGGAGCCGGTTCAGGCGCAGCGGGCGCCGCGGAGCGTTACTTCTCGTCGCTGGGACTGTGGGACAAGATGAACGTGGAGTTCCTCGGTTATTCAAAGGCCGCATCGGCCCTGGGAGACAACCTGATCGACGCCTTCTGGGTGTTCGCCGGATACCCGAACTCCTCGGTGATCCAGGCCGCAGCCAGCAACAAGGTCAAGATTCTGGGCGTGGTTGAAGCCGGCGAGGAAGCGGGCTTCTTCGATGATTATCCCTTCTACACCCGGCTGACCATTCCGGCGGGCACCTACAGCGGCGTCGATTATGACGTGTCTTCCTTCCAGGACTCGGCCCTATGGGTGGCCGGTGCCCACGTCAAGCCCGAGGTCGTCTACCAGGCGCTGGCAGACATCTACTCCAAGGAAGGCCTGGCGTACATGATCAAGGTCAAGAGCACCGCGAAGGCCATGTCCGTCGAGGGCGGTCTGGACGGAATCGTGACCCCGGTCCACGAAGGCGCGGAAAAGTTCTGG
>JASFOT010000100.1:0-7183 GCA_050116375.1 Gammaproteobacteria bacterium
GAGCGTTTTCACGTCCGGGGACTATGAACGGTATTTCGAGTACAAGGGCACGCGCTACCATCATATTCTCGACCCCAGAACCGGCTATCCCACCCGGGAAATCGTCTCGGTGACGATCATTGGTTCGTCCGCGGCCGAGAGTGATGCGGCCTGCACGGCGTTGATGGTTGCGGGCCTGGGCCACTGGCCGGCGGTGGCCCGGGCTCTCGGCATCCGCGAGGTGATGGTCGTCGATCAGGACGGCATCATCCAGATGTCTCCCCAGATGCGCGACCGGGTCACGATGCTGCGAGAGGAAGCCCCTGCGGTGGAGATCCGCGATATCTCATGAAACTTGTGCGGCCCGCCGATCTGCTCGTTCTGGCCTTCGGCGCAGCCCTGGTGGGCGCGTCGTATGCTCTTTTCTGGGGACCCCGATCGGCCGGGGATACGGCCGTGGTCTTCGTGGGTCAGACAATACACCGGGAACTGCCGTTGCAGGAAGAGCGGACGGTGACCGTGGATGGCGTGCTGGGCGAGAGCGTCATCCGGGTGTCAGACGGGCGGATCCGCTTCACGGACTCGCCCTGCCCGGCCCGTTACTGCGTTCATACCGGCTGGATCGAACGCACCGGTGAAGTCGCCGCCTGTCTGCCGAACGGCGTCGTCATCGAGATCAGGGGTGGCGCGCGCGAGTTCGATGCGATAAATCTCTGACCCCATGACCGCCAGGCTGCAAGAAATCGAGAGCCCCGCGGCCCCGGACCGCGAGGATCATCTCATCGCCGGGCTGGCCGCCCTCGCCATTGCGATCCACATACTGGAGGCCGCTTTTCCCAGTCCCATGCCCGGTGTCAAACCGGGCCTGGCCAACGTAATCACGGTGGTGGTCTATCTCCGCTACGGATTCCGCACCGCGGCATGGGTAGCGGCCCTCAGGGTGCTGGTCGGCAGTCTTCTCATTGGCACGTTTCTCAGCCCCACCTTCCTGCTGAGCGCCACCGGTGCCGCCGTGTCCCTGCTGGTTCTCGGCCTGGTCGGTCGGCTCGGACGCCCCTATATCGGGGCGGTGGGGCTCAGTATTGCCGCGGCCCTGACCCATATGTCGGGACAGATCACGGTGGCATACCTGCTGTTCATCCCGCATCCGGCCATTCTCAGCCTGGCGCCCATCCTGCTCACAGCCGCCCTAGTATTTGGCCTGGTCAGCGGCCTGATTGCCGCCAGCGTCGATCGCCTGCTCGAACCGCAGACCGGTGCCAGTGAGTGAAAGCCGCGGATCTCAATCCGTCACAGCGGCTCACCTATGCCATAGGCGTGGCCGCGCTGGCCCATGCCCTGGTCATTCTCGGGGTGGAGTTCCTCGAACCCCGGATCCCTGATTCGCCGGCGATGCCGGCGCTGGAGATTGTTCTTTCCACGGATGGCCTGGAAGCACCTCCCGACGAGGAGGCGGAGTACTTCGGGACAGCGGACCAGCAGGGTGACGGGAACACCGAAGATCAAGTCCGCGCGCGGCTGCCGGAGCCGGAAACCGCGCCCTCGCCGGGAGAAGACCTGTCCGGCGCCGACCCGCGGGAGCCCTCCCCCATGTCCGGCTCCGAGGAACAGGATCTGGTGGCTACCCGGAATAACCCGGACCAGCGGATACGTCAGGACCTGCTGCCCGAGCAACCGAGCTCGGTGGCGGCCGCCCGCAAGATCCTTACGCTGGCGCCGGTGGCAACAAGTCGGAGTCCGAAAGAGCGATTTCTGTCGGTCAATACCCGTCAGACCCTCTTCGCCCAGTATCTTGTCGACTGGAAATCCAAGGTCGAGCGGGTGGGCACGCTGAATTTCCCGGACGAAGCCAGGCGCCTCCACATGGAAGGCAGTCCCGTTCTCGAAGTGGCGCTGAACTCTGACGGCAGCATCGCAGAAATCCTGGTGCGGCAATCCTCCGGGGAAAAGTCCCTGGATCAGGCCGCTATCCGGATCCTGCAGCTTGCCTCGCCTTTTGATCCTTTTCCCAGGGAGCTGCGCGACCGTTTCGAGGTACTGAGATTCGCTTACGAATGGCGCTTCCTTGACGGCCAGGGGAACTGAGAAACTCGGGCTGCCGAGCCGGGGCTTATAATATGCCCATGACCGGCGCCTATCTGACCAACCAGTTTCTGATCGCCATGCCGCGCATGGGGGACCCCAATTTCGACCATACGGTCACTTTCATCTGTGAGCACAACGAGGACGGCGCTCTGGGCCTGGTGATCAATCGTCCCACCGGGATGCATCTGGGAGACATTCTGAGCCAGATGGACCTGGAAGCCGTCGATCCCCACACTTCCGGCATACCGGTGCTCCATGGAGGGCCGGTACAGCCCGAGCGCGGTTTCGTCATTCATGACCGGGGCGGGGACTGGGGATCCACGCTCACCGTTTCAGACACCCTGCAGGTCACCACCTCTCGGGACGTACTCGAAGCCATGGCCGCAGGGGAAGGCCCCCGAGATGCCCTCGTGGCCCTGGGTTACGCCGGCTGGGGCGCCGGTCAGCTGGAGGAGGAGATGACGGCGAATGCGTGGCTGACCGTGCCCGCATCGCGGGAAATCATCTTTCAGATTCCCTTCGAAGACCGATGGCGCTCGGCGGCTGCACTCATCGGTATCGACATCGACCAGATCAGCAGCGACGTGGGCCACGCCTGACGAGCGCTCCCGCCTTGACCGACGACTCCGCTGTAGCCCTCGGTTTCGACTTCGGTCTCCGGCGGATAGGCGTGGCTGTCGGCTCCCGGGCCACCGGATCGAGCTCGCCCACGGCCTCGGTTCCCTGCCGGGACGGCCGACCTGACTGGCTGGCCATCGGGAGGATTGTCGAAGAATGGCGACCCGCGGTTCTGGTCGTCGGCCTGCCCTATAATATGGACGGCTCGGAGAGCGAGATGACGCGTCGGGCGCGCCGCTTCGGTCATCGCCTCGAGGCTCGCTTCCGAGTACCGGTCGCGTTCGTGGACGAGCGGCTTTCGTCTCGGGAAGCCCGTGAACGCCTGAGCGACAGACGGCGGCGCGGCGAACGGCCAAGAGTCCGCAAACACGAGGTGGACGAGTTGGCCGCCGCAATCATCCTGGAAAACTGGCTGAACGGCATCGGGCAGAAGGAACCATCGGAATAATGATCGAGCAATTCGACGCCCGTGGGCGGCTGAGGCATCTCATCACTCTCGAGGGATTATCCAAGGAACAGATACTGGCGATTATCGAGCGAGCGAGCTCTTTTCTGCGAGAGCCCGGACAGGTTCCTGCCTGCAGCAACTCACTCGCTGATCGAAGCGTGGCCAACCTTTTCTTCGAGCCGAGCACCCGGACGCGGGCTTCCTTCGAACTCGCCGCCAAACGACTCGGGGCCCACGTGCTGAGTCTGGATATAAGCACTTCCTCGAGGGCGAAGGGCGAAAGCCTGCTGGACACGATTTACACCCTGGAAGCCATGCAGTGCGACATCTTCGTAGTCCGCGATGCCCAGGCGGGGGTTCCTGACTACATCGCCGAACACGCTTCCGGACACGTCCACATTCTTAACGCGGGCGAATCCTACGTCAGTCATCCCACCCAGGGGCTTCTGGACCTCATGACCATCCGGCGCCACAAGCCGGATACGAGTCAGCTTGTGGTCACTATCATCGGCGACATCCGGCATTCCCGGGTGGCACGCTCGGCGGCCCAGGCCCTGGGTATTCTCGGTGTCGGAGAGCTCCGGCTTGTGGCCCCGGACAACCTCATGCCGACCGAAGATGAGTTCCCGGGAGCCGTACTCACCTCGGACGTGGAAAAAGGGGTGACCGGCGCCGACGTCATAATGGCGCTCAGGATCCAGAAGGAGCGCATGAACGAAGCCGACGTCCCCAACCGAGAACAATACTTCCAGCTTTTCGGACTGGACCGTCGCAGACTGGCCATGGCCAGACCGGACGCCATCGTCATGCACCCGGGCCCCATGAACCGGAATGTGGAAATCGCTCCCGACGTGGCTGACGGGCCCCAGTCCGTGATCCGGGAACAGGTCACCAACGGCGTGGCTATCCGCATGGCCGTCATGGAAGCGGTGGGCGCCAGGCTCACGGAAAACATGGAAGAATACGCCGAGTGAGGAGCTTTCCGTGACGGACCGGTCACACCGCGGCACCATCTTCCTGGAGGAAGGTGAAGTCATCGAGCAGGCCGCCTGGCCTGCAGATCAGTACATTCTCCGGGTCCGCGCTCCACGCTGCGCCGCTGCGGCCCGACCCGGGAGTTTCGCCCACGTAACCTGCGATCCGGAGCTTCCAATGCGCAGGCCGCTGTCCATCATGCGGGCAGATCCGGTCGCCGGGACGGTGGATTTTCTGTACAAGATCGTCGGTCACGGTCTGACTCTCCTTTCGCGGCGGAAGACCGGCGACAGGGTAAGCGTGCTCGGACCCATCGGGCAGCCCTTCCGGCCCCGTCCCGAGCGACCCCGGGCGCTGCTGGTGGGCGGCGGCGTGGGCATTCCACCCATGGTTTTTCTGGCCGAGCGTCTTGCCGCCGATACCGCGACGCCGTGGCAGCCGCTGGTGCTCATGGGCTCCGAGGTCCCTTTTCCCTTCGATCTGGTCGATGCGGGCAGTCACTTCCATCTGCCGTCAGCCGCCTCGTCTGCCCTGTCGGAGATGGAGGCGCTGGGTGTGCCGAGTCGCCTTGCCAGCCGGGCCGGGCTCGCCGGGTGCTACGACGGTTTCGTGCCTTCCCTGGCGGAGGAGTGGCTGTCGGGCCTGGATGCGAAGGGGCTGGCGGAGACCGAGATTTTCGCCTGCGGCCCCACGCCCATGCTTGCTGCCACGGCGGAGGTGGCCAGGCGCCTGGAGCTGCCCTGCCAGGTGTCCCTGGAAGAGTATATGGCCTGCGCCGTGGGTGGATGCGCCGGCTGCACGGTGGCCGTGCGGACGCCGGACGGCGTGGCCATGAAAAGGGTCTGCGTGGACGGCCCGGTCTTCGATGCCGAGGCGGTCTTCCCGCCTGCCGCCTGAAAGTCGTCAGCCGAAGTTGATCTTGGCCTCCAGGTCGGTGGCCGAGTCGGCGTTCGCCAGGGCCGTCTCCAGATCGATGTTTCCGTCCTTGTATAGCTGGTAGAGAGAAGCGTCGAAGCTCTGCATTCCCGCCTCCATGCTCTCCCGCAGCGCTTCCTTCACGCCCGTGACGTCGCCTTTCATGGTGAGATCCGCCACGTGGGGCGTATTGAGCAGAACCTCCACGGCCGGAACCCGCTTTCTGTCACGACCGATCACAAGCCGCTGGGCCACGATGGCGTTCAGATAATGGGACAGATCCATGAAAATCTGGCGCTGCTGGGCCTGGGGAAACATGTTGATGATCCGGTCCAGGGTCTCCGCCGCATTGTTCGCGTGAAGCGTTGCGATGCAGAGGTGGCCCGTGCCGGCCAGCGTGACGGCCGCCTGCATGGTCTCCCGGTCGCGAATCTCGCCGATAACGACGACGTCGGGGGCTTCCCGCATGGCGCTCTTCAGGGCCCGGGCGTAGGACCTGGTGTCCAGCCCGAGCTCCCGCTGATTGACGATGGACTTCTTGTTCGGATGCAGGAACTCGATGGGCTCCTCGATTGTGACGATGTGGTTGGCCGTATTCTCGTTGCGGTGATTGATCATCGCGGCAATGGTCGTGGATTTGCCCGAGCCCGTGGCGCCAACCATCAGCACCAGACCGCGCTTGTCCATGGATAGCTTGACCAGGATCTCCGGAACGTTGATTTCCTCCAGCCGCGGCACGTCCAGGGTCACGAACCTGAGGACCATCGCCAGATTGCCGCGCTGGTAGAACACGTTGGCCCTGAAGCGACCGAGCCCCTGCCGGGAGATGGCGAAATCGATCTCCAGTTCCTTCTCGAGGTAGGCGATCTGCTCCTCGGTCATTACCCCGTGGGCAGCGGCCTTCACCTGCTCCGTCGACAGGTCTTCCTTGCCCAGGGACATGATCTGGCCTTCGATCTTGATTTTGACGGGCGCCTTCGGTGTGAAAAACAGGTCGGAGGCGTTCTTCTCCGTCATCAGCTTTAGAAGCGGAGTGATATCCATGTGTCGCTCGATCCCTTATTTTGCCGAGGGGTAGCTTAGCTCCCGTTCGGACTCCTTTTCCGCCTTGTAGTAGCTACCGTCCTCTTCGTCCATGATCTCGAAGTCGGCGTCGACCTCCTTGGCGCCCCGCTTGCTCTCAAGCTTGATACGCAACCTGACCTCGTTCATGGAGTCCGCATTTCTCAAGGCCTCTTCGTAGGAAATGATCCCTTCCTCGTAGAGATCGAACAGGGACTGGTCGAAAGTGCGCATACCCAGACGGGTGGACTTGGCCATGACTTCCTTGATCTGGGAGACCTCGCCCTTGAAGATCAGGTCCGCAATGAGCGGGGAGTTCAGCATGACCTCCATGGCCGCAATACGGCCGGAGCCGCTCTCCCGGGGCAGGAGACGCTGCGATACGAAAGCCTTCATGTTCAGCGACAGATCCATCAGCAGCTGGTCCCGCTTCTCTTCCGGGAAGAAGTTGATGATCCGGTCCAGCGCCTGATTAGCGCTGTTGGCATGCAGTGTCGCCAGGCACAAATGCCCGGTCTCCGCGAACTGGATGCCGTACTCCATGGTGTCTCGATCCCTGATCTCGCCGATCAGGATGACGTCGGGCGCCTGGCGCAGCGTGTTCTTCAGCGCCACGTGCCAGCCCTCCGTATCCACGCCGATCTCCCGCTGAGTGACCACACAGCCGCGATGCTCGTGCACATATTCGATCGGGTCTTCGATGGTGATGATGTGGCCGTGGGAACTCGCGTTTCGGTGGCCGACCATGGCAGCCAGGGTCGTGGACTTACCGGTGCCGGTGCCGCCGACCAGTATGACCAGCCCGCGCTTGGTCATGACGATGTCCTTCAGGATGCCCGGGAGTTCGAGCTCCTCGATGGTCGGTATCTCGGTGTTGATGGTCCGACAGACACAGCCAACGTTGCTCTGTTGCACGAACGCGCTGACACGGAAGCGGCCGATGTTGGGAGGCGCAATCGCAAAATTGCATTCCTTCGACTCATCGAAGGCCTTTGTCTGCCGGTCGTTCATAATCGCCCTGACCAGCGTGTTGCTCTGCTGGGGCGTCAGCGGCTGCTCGGTAACGGGCTTGATCTCCCCGTCCACCTTGATCGCAGGCGG
>JASFOT010000101.1:0-7169 GCA_050116375.1 Gammaproteobacteria bacterium
TTGCATGAACTCCAGGGTTTCCAGCGGGCGCCGGTTGGCATCTCTCGCCTTCTCGGCCTCGGTGCGAATCGGGCTGTCGAGAGCCGCCTCGAGCTTGGCCTTCCAGGCCTCTTCGGCGGCCGAAGCCGCCTGGCACGTAGCGAGAGCTGACAGCACCAGTATCCATGCCTTTCTCATGAGCATCTCCTCCTGGCCTGATCTTGGCTTGCAGCGATGCCGATCGCAACACGGACCGCACCGCGGCGCCCCGGTCAGGCACAGCATGTACTATTCTTTCTGGCGATGGCGGGCGTATATTGGGCCGCCGGGCGGCCGGGTGCGAGCCGCTACCAAGTTTCAGTCTGGGAGGAGAAGAATGAAAATCAGGATGCTGTCCGCAATCATGGGTCTGTCGGTTGCCGCCGGATCGTCCATGGCACTCGCAGAAGACGCAACTTTCGATATCACCGTCATGACCCCGGAAACGGCCGTGAAAGTGGCCCAGGTATCGCTAGAGACCTGCCGCAGCAAGGGCTATCAGGTCAGCGTGGTGGTCGTGGATCGAATGGGGGTGCCCCAGGCCATGATCCGGGATCGCTTCGCGGGCCCCCACACGCCTGACACGGCCTACCGCAAGGCCTGGACCGCCGTGAGCTTCCGAGAGGACACCGTGGCTCTCTCCAGAAACACGGCCTCCGGCACGCCGCAGGAAGGCGCGCGGCAGATCACCAAGGCCCTGATGTTGGGCGGAGGCATCCCGATCGAGGCCGGCGGATCCATCGTCGGCGGCGTCGGCATATCAGGCGCGCCCAGCGGGGAAGCCGACGACGAGTGCGGCCGCGCCGGCATTGCCGCAGTCAGCGCGGACCTGGAATTCTGATCAGGGCCTGACCAGCACGTAACCCTGGCGCGCGCGCTCCACGACGTGCGCGACCCCCGTCTGAACGGGGATCGTGTGCTCGTTGAGCGCGGGGCGCTTGCCTGTCTTGCGCTCCATGGTATCCACGGTGTTCATGCAGCCGATGAACCGCACGCCGCTCTCCACCAGGCTGGCAATTCGCGCCTCGCGGGTGTTCCCCTCGATGAGCAAACGCATACCGGGACCGAACGCGATGATCTCGATATCCACCACGTCAGGACTGCCGTAGTGCTTGATCAGGTTGTTGGCCACGTCCAGTACGGCATCCTGCTTGAGAGGGTCCTGGTCGCTGAGCTGGAGGACGATGAAGGCTTCCGCGAAGGGCTTGTCGTCTTTCGCGGGAAATCCCTCTGGCTCAGCGAATGCGGCGCCGCTTCCGAGAGCAAGCCATAACGACAACGCCGCGATACCGGCCCGTGCGGCAGCGACACTTCGATCCATTTGCTGTTCTCCTCTATCCCTCAGGAAGGATAGTCGGCGATACCGGGATTTCCTGCGACGTTCTTGAGAACGGGTGTGTTCAGTCTGTCGATCCGGATCGTCTTCTCGGCCCGGAGATACTCGGCCACCACGTCCCATACCGGCGCGCCGGGCGCCTGTGATCCCACGGTCGCCCAGCCCGTGACCTTGTAGGTCTTGCCCGCCTCGATCCGCTCGCCGGAATCCAGGGTCATATCGCTGATCCGGTTGCCGATGTCCGCCAGCGGATCACAGACATAATTCATGCCACCCAGGCGCACCATGTCCCCGCCCTGTTGATAGAAGGGGTCGGGATTGAACAGGTTATCGGCCACGTCCTCGAGTATCAGCTTGATCTCCTCGCCGGACATGTCCCGAACATAGGTCTCCGGATATGTGATGCAGGTCTGATCCAGCAGGCGCTCCATGGTGATGGGCTGCCCGGGCAGAATGCTCGTTCCCCATCGAAATCCTGGGGACAGGGCGATCTGCGCGTCACCGACTGCCCGCAGCCCGTCGCAGATCAACTGGTCGAAAGTGCCGCTGAAATTGCCGCGCCTGTAGAGGACCGTTTCGGCCACGGCCAGCGTCTCGTCGAGGCGCTCCTGGTAAGGCGCCCGAACGCCTTCGATATACGCCTGCATCTCGGGGTCTGCCGGGAGCAGGTTCGAGAACACCGGCAACAGTCGATAGCGGAAATCCCGGACACGACCCAGACCCAGGTCCAGGTCCAGGACGGCAAGGAACTTTCCGTTTGACCCGGCGTTGGTGACCACGGTCCTGCCACCGGCCGCGTTCCTGACGACACTGGGCACCGGCATACCGTCGTGGGTATGTCCGCCGAGGATGAAGTCGATGCCCGAAGTCACCGATGCGAGCTTGAGGTCCACATCCATACCGTTGTGGGAGAGCAGGACGACCGCCTCCGGGTCGATACGATCCTGGATCTCGTCCACCAGGGCCTGCAATTCCTCGGCCCGTATCCCGAAGGTCCAGTTGGGGATGAACCGGGAGGGGTTGGCGATGGGCGTGTAGGGGAAGGCCTGGCCGATAACGACGACACGGTGGCCGCCGATGCTCTTGACCGTGTAGGGCCGGAACGCATGTCCTTCCTCGTCGAATGACGGGACGTCGAAAAATGCCGCGTCATCCGTCAGCTTGACGTTCTGGGCAATAAAATCGCCCTTGAAGGCCTCGACGTTGGACCGGACCTCGTCCTCCTCGTAGGTGAATTCCCAGTGGCCGGTCATGATATCCACGCCGAGCAGGTTGCAGGCGTCCACCATGTCCATGCCGCGGGTCCAAAGAGCCGTGCCCGAGCCCTGCCAGGTATCGCCGCTATCCAGCAGCACGGCCTTGCCGCCGCGAGCCTCGGCCCGCAGCTTCTTGACCAGCGTGGCCAGGTGAGCAAAACCGCCCACCTTTCCGAGCCGCCTGGCCTCGGCCTCGAAGTTGAGGTAGGTAAAGGCGTGGGCTTCCGCCGTACCGGGCTGGACGCCGGCATATTCCAGCAGCGCCTGACCGACCAGGTGCGGAAGTCTGCCGAAGCTCTCACCGACGCCGATATTGACGTTCGGCTCTCGGAAGTAGACCGGCATCAGCTGAGCGTGGCAATCCGCGAAATGAAGCAGCCTGGCGTTGCCGAAAGAAGGCACGTCATACATGCCGGCCAGGCCGCTGCCTGTCGAGCCTTGTCTGGCGGATGCACAGCCGGCCGCGCTCCCCGCCAGGGCGCCGATACCCAGGAGGCGCAGGAATTCCCTACGATCCATGAGAATTTCTCCCGGGACCGCCCGAAGGCGGCCCGTCAACTATTTGACGACGGCAGCCCGCCAGGCATCCGCCTGGTTCTTGGCCTGCGCCACCGCGGCCTCGCCCTGCATCATGGCCTCGTCGCAAAGCTTCACCGCGTGGGCGTACTCACCCTTGGAGGCTGCTTCCATACCCTTGGCAATCAGGGGCTGCGTAGTGGTCCACTCGAATTTCAGCTCGGCCGCCATTTTGCGGGCTTCTTCGGCAGCCGTGCACGAGGCCTTGGCTGCCGCCTCATCCGCCGCCTGGGCCGGAGCCGCACCCAGTCCGGCCATTGCCAGCACGCCGGCGATCAGTAGTGTCTTTTTCATGTTGCTTGTTCCTCGCCTCGTTGCCGGCTTACTTGCGCGCGCCGGGTCCGTTGACCTCCATACCGTTGCTCATGTAGGTGAGGAAATATTCCAGATTCCGATATTCCTCGCCCTGGGCCGGCAGCGGCGCGGCCCGGACCTGCTTGTTGCAGCCGTCAAACCGGCGATGGAGGGTGCCCATGTCGTTCCACTTCGAGCGGTAGACCGGGAAGTGCGTCGGGTGGCCCAGCGCCGGGCTGAGTTTGTCTGCCCGAATCATCATGCCGGAGTTGCCCACATGACAATCGGCGCAGGAGAAATTCAGCTGCCCGCGCTTGGAGTAATAAAACTCCTTGCCGTTCTCGTAGGCCGCCAGCGCCTTGTCGTTGGGGATCTGGACGTCGAACTTGTTGCCCCGGGACGTGTAAGCCATATAGGCGGAGATCGAGGCGATCTTGCCCTTCTTGTAGGGCAGCGGATCCTCGCCGTTCTTGACCCGGCACTCGTTGATCTCCTGCTCCAGCGTCTTCACCTGACCCGTTTCGATATCGAAATAGGGGTAGTTCTGCCGGATACCCATACCGCCATTAGGAAAGCAGTCCGCGTAGATCTTTCCGTTGGCGAAAGGCGTCTCGAACAGTTCCTTGCCTTCCTCAAGCGCCAGCTCGTATGGCGGGAACTCCTCGATCTGCAGCCATTGTTCATAGGCCGGCTTGTCGATCGAATAAACGCCGTTGACGTAGTCCTCCACGGCCACGTCCGGGAAACGCTTCTTGAAATACTCCGTGAACGCCGCGCGATCTTCCTCAGGGGTCGCCCAGGCCAGTCCGGCGACCAGCGCCGCGCCAAGGACGAATGTCAGTATTCTTTTCATCTTGTGCTCCTCCGAATCCCCCGGCTCAGGAGATGGTCGTCTCTTCCGTCGCCGTCTCGCCCTTGTTGTCCACCCAGCTGATCGTGAGCGTGTCGCCAGCCTTCGCGCCCTTGACGTTGAAGGCAAAGTACGGGTTCTTGGAAACCGCCGGTCCCCAGTTGGCCGTCATGACCAGGTTACCGTTCAGTTCGGCCTTCACTTCCTTGATGTAGTGGGCGGGAACGGTTTCGCCGGTCTTGCTGTCCTTGCGGGTGCCGGTCTCCATTTCGTGCTTCATCAAAGTCTTGACCTCGGCCACGTCTCCGCTGAGCTTGACCTTGACTCGAATACTGCTAGCCATTTCGTTTTCCTCTTGTCTTGCTCAGCCGCCGCAGCCGCCGATGGTGACTTTGACTTCCTTCGCCGCCGTATAGAGCTTGCCGTCGGCCTTTACGACCGCCATGACGTTCGAGGTCTTGCCCATCTTCAGTCGGGTCGAGACGTCGGCGACAGCGTTAGGGCCGAGATCGAATGACGCCGCGAGAGGCGACGGATTCTCCGTGACAATGATGCTGATGGACTCCACTCCTTCCAGCGAGCTGGAGACAGACACCGGTACCACCGCTCCGTTCTCTGCGATGTCGGGCGCGTTCAGGACAACGGCGCTGCTCTCGCTGGCGTCCGTCGTGCCGAACAAGGCTTTGAGGGTGTCGTCCTGCGACTTGGCTTCGAATGCCTTCTCCGGCCAGGCGAGCAGGGTACGCGGCAGTGCAATCACCGCTGCTGCCGCCGCGGCACTCCTTATGAACAGTCTTCGGCTCAGTTTCATTGACTTTTCTCCGTAATGATCACGCATTCACTGCGCGTAAATAAATTCGGTGACCAGATCGATTTCCTTGTCCGTCAGAATGCCGTGACTACCGAAGGGCGGCATGCTGCTCTGGGGATTGGCGACGGTGGCGTCATAAATCTGCGCCCGCAGTTTCGCCTTGTCGGGGTAACGCATTTTCATGGCCACCAGCGGCGGACCGATATTGCCCGGCAGATCACCGCCCGCGATCATGTGGCAGGCGAGACAGTTGCCTTTTTTCCTGTCGAAAGCGAGCGCCTTGCCCTGCTCCATAGCGCTCTGCGCTTCTTCCGCCAGCACTCCCGAGGCCGGCAGCACCAGGGCCCCGAAAGCACACACGGCGGCTGCCAGGACAGCCGCAATCATTTTTTTCATCATCATTGACTCCTCCGGTTGACGCCATTTCCGGCGTCATCTTTTTCTAGTCCTTGGAATTGTCGACCATATACTCTACCGCAGCCGTCACCTCCTCGTCAGACAGCTGGATCTGGCCGCCCTTGGGCGGCATATAGCCGGCACTCCCCTGGTACCCGTTGATCGCATGGTCCACGAGAACGTCCATGCCCTGCGCGATCCTGCTCTCCCACTGCGGGACATCGCCCACGATAGGAGCGCCCGCCAGACCACCCTTGTGACAGGTGGCGCAGGCCTGCTGATATATATTAAGCCCTAAGTTGGGATCGGCTTCCACCGGAGCCGCGCCGCCGGTTTCCTCTTCATCGGTCTTGAAATGTTCCACCGGGGTCACGCCAAGCTCGGTGGAGTCCCAGGTGATCTTGATCTCCGAGGGATCCTTGCAGTCCTCCATGCAGACCGCGTTCCTGACGTCCGGACGTGGATCCACAAAGAACCCGTCCTGGTTCGGCATCTCGAACGCGGACAGGGTTTCCCGGGAAGCGACGAAGTCATCCTCCACCAGGTCGTTGAGATAAAGCAGATAGGCGACAATAGCGTAGACCTGGTCATCTTCCAGGGACTGGGGCTCGTAGAAGGGCATGGCGCGGTGCACATAGTCCCAGACGGTCGACACGTAAGGCCAGTAGCTGCCGATAGTCTTCTCTGGCCGCTCCTGGGTGAGCGTTCCGAAACCGCCGGCCAGCTTGGGCCAGCGTCCCTCGCCCTCACCGAATACGCCGTGACAGGCGGCGCACTGCTCCTCGTAGAGAACTTCGCCCTCCTCCACGGAACCGCTGCCGGGCGGCAGCCCCGTTCCGTCCGGTCGGACATCGATATCCCAGCCGGCGATCATTTCCTCGGTGGCGGGTTCGCCGAAGCCGTAATAGCCGGCCCGCTTGGGATCCGGATCCGGACGATAGGCGAGACTGATCTCCACGGCCTCGACATCGGGCCCGATGGTCGGCCCCTCCGGAATGGGCTGGGAGTCGCGGGACAGGGCCGAGAGGGGGGCCGCGATAATCACCGCGACCGACAGTCCGCCCAGGACCCCACGGAGCCTGCGATCAGTCGATCTGGACATTGGTCACCTCCCCGGATTCCGCCACCCGCCAGGTGTGGATTGCGTTCTTGTGGTAGATGGATTCGACGCCGCGTGCCTCCCTGAGCTGGGACAGGTTGGGCTGTACGTAACCGGTTTCGTCCACGGCCCGGCTCTGCAGAAGCGCCGGGCTGCCGTCCCAGTCCCACATGAGGCTGAAGCGCGTCAGGGCCTTCGGCAACACAAGTCCCTTGAGTCGGGCCGGCTGCCAGTTGATGCCGCCGTCCAGTGACACGTCCACGCGGCGAATGCGTCCTCTGCCCGACCAGGCGAGGCCCTCGATCTCATAACGGCCCCTCGACCTGAGACCCTTCTCCGGGCACGGGAAGGTGATCACGGAGTTGGTCTCCTGCACCCAGGTGAACTTCCGAGCATTGCCGTCGGGCATCAGGTCCGTGTACTTGGAAGTTTCCTCGCGCTGGTACCAGGCTTCGTCACCCACCTCGAGACGGCGAAGCCACTTGACGCTGGTGTTACCTTCCCAGCCGGGATTGAGGAGCCGGACGGGATAC
>JASFOT010000102.1:0-7158 GCA_050116375.1 Gammaproteobacteria bacterium
CAGGCCGGCCGGAGGCATCGGCCCGGACGCTACCTTCGGGCCGGATTATTTACTGGGGCCGAAGTACGAAAAGGCGAGACAGCAACTGTCCCGTGAGCTGGAGGTTCAGCTGGATACCCTGCCCGCAGAAACGCGGGACGTGGTGGAGAAGAACCTGGCACAGCTGCGCCAGGCGCTGGCGGAAATCAACGGCGCCCTGGCAGATGATCCAGGAAACGTATTGCTGCAACAGCTGTTGATGGCGGCGTACCAGGACGAATTGAGCGTCCTGATGGAAGTGAATCGGATGGCCCGGAGCCTGCCGACGAGGAAAGAAATATGAGAGTGCTTATCGTCACCACGGTGTTTGCGCTGGCAATGGCGCCGGCATGGGCCGGGACAAAGATCGACGAGATCTCGGATGCCCATCCGCGCGGCGAAGTGGAAATCTCCAATGTCGCGGGAGAAATCAAGGTGAACGGCTGGGACCGGGAGCAGGTCAAGGTGACCGGTGTACTCGGGGAAGGCAGCGAGCGCCTGGTTTTCGAGCGGGATGGCCGGCGCACCCTGATAAAGGTGGAGGTGCCCAACCGGACACGCCACGTCGGGTCCTCGGACCTGCACGTCATGGTGCCGGAGGCCAGCCGGGTGACCGTGACTGCCGTTTCCGCCGATATCGAGGTTATGGGCGTCAAGGGTGCACAGCGGATCCAGTCGGTGAGCGGCGATATCCTGGCGGAAGTCTTCGACGAGGATGTGGAAACCAAGACCGTAAGCGGTGATTTCGAGATCCGGGGCCATGACAGGCCGGCGTTGTTGACATTGACCACGGTCAGTGGCGACGGGCGTGTGGAGAACATCCGCGGAGAGCTGGTTTTCCAGTCCGTAACGGGCAATCTCGACATCGCCAGCAGCGAGCTGAACCGGGCGAGACTGCGCACCACTAATGGCGATATCGATCTGCGCTCAGGCCTGGGTACCGATGCCAGTTTCGATGTGGAAGCTATTAATGGCGACCTCCTGATAGATATACTGGGACCTGTCGATGCCTACTTCGATATCGAAACCTTTAACGGCTCGATCGACAATTCTTTTGGTCCAGATCCCGTCCGTACGAGCAAATACGCGCCGGGGAGAGAGCTGCGGTTCACCCATGGCGAAGGCAAGGCCAGAGTCCGAATCAAAACCCTCAACGGCGGGGTCACGCTACGCGGCGACTGATCCCGATGTCGGGGGAGAGTGACGGTGCGCATTCTCCTGCATGAACTGAAGCGGCGGCGCGTGTTTCGCGTCGCCGGCATCTACGGTGTGGTGGCCTGGGTGCTGGCCGAGGTGGCGGACGTGGTCTTCCCGGCCCTGCAGCTGCCCGAGTGGACGGTGACATTCGTCATCGCCCTGCTGATTCTCGGTTTCCCGGTGGCAATGATTTTCGCCTGGGTCTTCGATATCGGGCCCGGCGGCATCGAGCGGACAGAGCCGCTGAAAGACAGGGCCAAGGGCATACCGCGCCTGGAGCGCTTTGCCTACCTCGGCCTGCTTGCGGTCGCGATGGGTGCCCTCGCTTATTTCCTGTTTCCCAGGAGTATGCTGCCGGGATCCGGTGACGCCGGTGTGGTCCGGGATTCCATCGCGGTATTGCCTTTCGCGAATCTCAGCCAGGACCCCGACAACGATTATTTCAGTGACGGGATGTCCGAGGAACTCCTCAATCTGCTGGCCAGGGTTCCCGAACTGCGGGTCGCTTCCCGGACTTCTTCCTTTGCCTACAAGGGAAGAAACGTGGATGTTCGGGAGGTGGCGCGCCAACTCGGCGTGGATACGGTCCTCGAGGGAAGTGTGCGGCGCTCGGGGGACAGGGTCAGGATCACCGCCCAGCTGATCGATGCGGAAACGGGCTATCACCTGTGGTCCAGCACCTACGATCGGGAACTCCAGGACATCTTCGCCGTGCAGGACGAGATCTCCGGCGAGATCGTCAGGGCTCTCAAGGTCACTCTGGGCACGCAGGAAGAAGGCCCGGTCATCGCCCGCACAGCGCCGCCCACGGAAAATCTCGAGGCCTATCAGATCTATCTGCAGGCCAGGCACCAGTGGAAGCGGCGCGGCGAAAAAGCCCTGGAGCGGAGCGTGGACCTGTTCCGGCAGGCCCTGGAGCTGGATCCGGAATTCGCGAGGGCCTATTCCGGACTGGCCGCCGCTTATGTGGTGCTGCCGGGATATGCCCAGGAGGACCCGGAGCCGTATTTCACCAAGGCCAAGGAGGCCGCCCAGCAGGCCCTCTCCCGCGATGCGAATCTCGCCGAGGCCCATGCGGTTCTGGCGGAGATTGCCGTCAGCGAGCAACGCTGGACGGACGCTGAAGCCGGGTTCTTTTTCGCCACCTCCCTGGACCCCAATGATCCAACAAGCCACCAGTGGTATTCCTTGCTGCTGCGGCGTACCGGGCGGCTGGAAAAGGCTCTGGAAGAAGCACAGATTGCGCTGGAGGTCGATCCCGCTTCTCCCATCGTCAATCTGAACATGGCCCATGTGTACTCGCTGCTCGGTTACGACGAGAAGGCGCTGGATTTCCAGAAGGCGGCAATGGATCTGGGATTCGAGTCCGCTGAAGGGGGCGATCTGGTGTCCAACATGATGGTGCTTCGCAGCGGGGACGAGAGCCGGCTCCGGGACCTTTTGCGGGAGGCGCAGGGACCGGACGGAGAGGCGCTGATGTCGGAGGAGCTGATCGAGGCCATTATCAGGACCGGCGAAGACCCTGCGGCCTGGGCAGAGGTCGATACGCTGCTTTCCCGAGATGCGCCCGGGGTACCCGAAGCGGAGTGGTTCGAGTTCAATCTCCTGGCCGGCAGGCCGGAAAAGGCCATGGAAATCGCGCTGGAATACCCCGACGATATCGAGACCGATTTCTTTTGGCTGCCCGAGGCGGCCGGATTCCGGAGGCTGCCGGATTTCGCCGTTCTGGTGGAAAAACTGGGACTCCTGGAGTACTGGAAGCAGTACGGCTGGCCCGATGACTGCCGCCCGATGGGCGACAGCCTGCAATGCGGGTTTGCTACCCTGACGGCGGCCCGCTGACCGGCGGCGAACCTCTCTCTATAATATCGACTCTAAGTCTCCAACTCCCGGGGACCCTTTGCCCCCCCTTTTAAACGATCGCTGAATCCCGAGGCAACGTGAATGAAGCCCGTACTGAAAATCCTCGTCTGGCTGGTCGGTATCATTTTTACGCTGGTCATCGTCGCGGCCATCGTGTTGCCGCTGCTGGTAGACCCCAACGATTTCCGTGACGACATCGGCCAGGCGGTGAAAAAACAAACCGGCAGGGATCTCACGATCGAGGGTGATCTGAAGCTGTCCGTGATCCCCTGGCTGGGGGTCGAGGTGGGGCGGGCCAGTCTCAGCAACGCCCCGGGGCTGGGGGATGAGCCCATGCTGGCGATCGAGGGGGCGTCTGTCGGGGTCAAGCTCCTGCCGCTTCTCAGTCGGAGGCTGGAAGTGAGCGAGATCGTTCTGGATGGTGCCCGGGTCAATCTCTATCGGGGGGCCGACGGCAGCAACTGGGATGATCTGACCGGAGAGAGCGGCACCGGGGAAGACGCGTCAACGGCAAACGCAGGGCCCGGATTCGGCATGAGCGAGATCGGCGGTATCCGGCTGCGGGACGCCAGGGTCAGGTACCTGGACGAAGTCGATGGCGCGAGCCTTGACGCCAGTCTGGGCGAATTCTCTACCGGCAGGATCCACGCGGAAAACGGGGTCTTCGCTATCGACGGCGCCAGGCTGGCGGATGCCGCGCTGGATTATCAGGACCAGGAGACCGGTCAGCTGAAGGCGTCGATCGGCATTCTGGGGGCCGACGAGATTACCGCCGATCCGGATTCGCCGGTGCTCGCCGGCCTCCAGCTGCAAAAGGCCAGCGCGCAGATGAGCGGTGGCAAGGCCGGCACTTTCGATGGATCGGTGCAGGATCTCAGCATCGGTCGAGTGGCGGGTTCCACCGCTGCCCCGCAGGTCGAGCAGCTGCGGGTCGAAGGCGCGGAGGTCGACTACGACGACGGCAGCGGCACTGCCGTAAAGGCGCAGCTGAAGACCCTGGCAGCGGCGAAACTGGACGGTAATGCCGAGGCGCCGGTCCTCGAAGCTGTGAATCTGGAATCGGCGACCTTCGATTACCGGGGCGCTGAAACCGGTTCCGCCAAAGGCACGGTGGACAGGTTTTCCGTCGATCGTCTGGTGGGTGACAAAGAGGCGCCCCTGCTGGACAAGCTGCTGCTCGAGGCAGCTGACGTGGATTACCGGGACGGGGCCGACGGCCGTTACGCGTTCAAGGCCGAGCGCGTCAGCGCTGACAGTCTGCGGGCCGGGCCCGGCGCCCCGGAACTGGGGCCGGCCGAGGCCAGGAACGTGCGCGTAGTCGATAGCGGAGCCGGCGGTTTTCAGGTCGAGGTCGCCGAATTGACGACCGGTGGACTCGTGGCGGACCCGGACGCTCTGCAGATCGAGGGCATGACGGTCAGGGCCGTGCAGTTCGGCATGGATCAGGGTGAGGCCGGGCGCGCGGAGGCGCGAATCGACGAACTCAGCCTCGGTACCCTCAAGCCGGGAACTGAAACGCCTCTGAAGGGCCGCATTGAAGGCAGTTACGGCAAGCCCGTGGTGAAATTCAACACGGTCCTGGACGGGCAGGCCAGCATCGCCGGCGATGGAACCATCGCTCTGACGAGATTCGCGGCGGACCTGAAGCTGGAAGGGGAGCAGGTGCCTGGCGGCGAACAGTCCGGCAGGCTTGCTGTGGACCGTTTCAGCGTCAATACCAAGTCGCAGCGGATGGCGCTGGAGGGCCTGACCGCGAGCCTGGCCGACATGAGTCTCAAGGCCTCCGCGACGGGGACCGGGATCATGGATGCTCCCGATATCCGGGGCACACTGGATACCGGAGAGTTCTCCCCACGACAAGTCTTCGAAACGCTTGGCCTGCCGGCGCCGGTGACCGCCGATCCGAATGCAATGACGAAGGCTTCTCTTGCCGGCAGTTTCCAGGCGTCGGAAGAGCGTATCGCGTTGTCGGGCCTGAAGGCGCGGCTCGACGACACCCGCCTGAACGGGGAATTTTCGGCCATCGCCGGTGAGCCCGCGGTAGTGCGTGCCAGCCTTGCCGTGGACCAGATCGACCTGGACCGTTACCTGCCTCCGGAAGGCGAGGCGGCGGAACCCTCCGACGAAGGAACAGGGGAGATCGACACCTCTGACCTGGCGAAGCTGGACGCGGAAGCAGCCCTGGACATCGGTCGGCTCAAGGTATCCGGCCTGACGTTGACGTCGGTCAACGCCAAAGCCGTGGTCAGGG
Source organism: Gammaproteobacteria bacterium (assembly GCA_050116375.1). Lineage (GTDB taxonomy): Bacteria > Pseudomonadota > Gammaproteobacteria > Steroidobacterales > XN24 > JAHEFR01. The sequence continues at coordinate 5,330 of JASFOT010000102.1, forward strand.
ACGGACGGCTGGTGGTGGAGCCTCTTGGCGCCGCCCTTTACGGCGGCAAGGTGAGTGGCCGATTCGCCCTGGACGGCACGGGTGATGTTCCGAGAATGGTGTTCAAGCAGTCCCTGGACGGCGTCGAGACCGGGTCGTTGCTGGCGGACCTGGCGGAAACCGATCGGCTGACCGGCAAGGCCCGGTTCGCGCTGAATCTGGACGCGGCGGGCCGGACCTCCGACGAAATGCTGGAGCAGCTGAACGGCGACATGAATTTCGAGCTGGTGGACGGCATGATCCGCGGCTTCAATATCACCCATACCCTGCAAAGTGCCGTGGCGCTGTTCGACCGCAAGGCCCCGCCCCGGGCCGATTCCCCCGACACCGTGTTCCAGGATTTCCGCGGCTCGGCCACGGTGGAGAACGGCGTGGTGCGAAGCAACGACCTCAGGGCGGTGCTGCCCAACCTGGACGTCACCGGCGCCGGGTCCGTCAACCTGGCGACGCAGGCCCTGGACTACCGGCTGAAGGCTGAAGTGCCCCGGGGCGAGGCGGCCGAGGCGGCCGGGCTGGGCAAGCTGGCCGGCAAGAGCGTCCCGGTCAGCATCAGCGGTACGCTGGCGGATCCGGACGTCAGCGCCGACGTCTCCGCGATCATTGCGACCCAGGTGGAATCCCTGATCCTGGACAAGCTCGGCATCGGCAAAAAGGACAAGGCGCCGGCCGAAGAGACCGGCTCGCAGCAGGAGGGCGAGCCCGAGGCCCCGGCGGAGGAGGAAAAGAAGGCCACACCGGAAGAGGAAGCCGTCGAGGCATTGAAGAAGCTGCTGGGCGGATGATTCGCCTGGCGGCTCTGCTGTTATTCTCGCCGGCGGTCCTTCAGGCAGCGGAATTCCGGTCCCTGGAATTCTTCAAGGACGGTGACCGCTACGTGGTGGAATCCGACATCTACCTGGAGGCGCCGCCGGACGGCGTCTATCGCGTGCTGACGGATTACGAGGGCTTCCCCGAACTGTCGAGCATTTTCGTGGAGGGCCGGATGCTCGAGCCGGTGATCGATGGCAGCGGACTGGTGTTCCTGCACATGAAAGGCTGCGTGCTGTTTTTCTGCCGGGACGTTCGCCTGGTGGAGCGTCTCGAGGTGGTCCCCGAGACCCGGGTCGAGGTTTTCGTGGATCCGGAGCGTAGCGATCTGGACTATGGCTGGGCCCGATGGGACATTGCGGCCGAGGGTGGCGGCGCCCTGGTGCGCTACGAAATGGAGATGGTCCCTCAATTCTGGATTCCCCCGGTCATCGGTCCGCTGATTATCAAGGCAGCCCTGCGCCTTCGGGGTCTGCGCGCGGCCAGGCGGCTGGAGGCGGTGGCCTCAGGCAGACCGATCCCCGAGGATATCCGCGTTCAGCGGTCGTGACTTTGCTCTGGCTCAGCATTCGCCGGGTGTGCGCCGGCCTTCTGGTCGTAAGTGCTTTGCTGACTGTGCGCCCGACGGTGGGCGCGGAAGTGATCCGGGCGGAAGTGCATCACGAGGAGGATCTCTACAGTCTCTACCTGGAAGCCCGCCTGGAAGCGCCGCCGCTGGCCGTTTTCGCCGTCATCACTGACTATCCGCACATCCAGGATCTGCACCGGCGAGTACGGGAGAGTCGGGTGCTTCGCAGGCTCGACGCCCGCACCACCGAGGTTTTCACGCTGCTCCGGGGCTGTGTGGCCGCCATCTTCTGCAAATCCATTGCTCGCGTGGAGCGCGTGACGGAAAACCCGCCCTACGAACTGGTGGCGGAAGTGCTGCCCGGACAGAGCGATCTGAAATCCGGTCGAGTCCACTGGCAACTGAGGGCCGAAGG
>JASFOT010000103.1:0-7151 GCA_050116375.1 Gammaproteobacteria bacterium
GGCCCGCCGCCGTAGCCCGCTGCGCCCTTGCCCGCCAGCCGGATCCGCTGCCCCTCCTTGACGCCCCTGGGAATGGAGACCCGGATGGAGTGGGTGTCCGTTACCACGTGGCCGTCCGCCGACGTCTTGGGGGTCCTAAGCGTCAGTGTCTTGGTGCCGCCGGAGAAGGCTTCCTGCAGGCTGACCTGGATTCGGGCGTGATGATCCTCACCCGGCATCCGGGCCGCTCGGGCGTGGAAATCCGGACGGCCGCGACCGGCGCCCATTCGGCCGAAAAGCGTCTCGAAGAAATCACTGAATGCGCCTTCCTCGGGGCCGGGACCGGCGTACTCGAAATTGACGTCCCAGTTCGGCGGGGGCCGGAAATCCTGTCCGGCTTTCCAGTCCTTGCCGAACTGGTCATAGGCGGCCCGTTTCTCCGGGTCCTTCAGGACCTCATAGGCCTCGCCGACCTCCTTGAACCGGGCTTCGGCGTCGGCTTCCTTACTGACGTCGGGGTGATATTTCCGGGCCAGCTTGCGGTAGGCGCGCTTGATGTCGTCGGCAGTCGCGTCCCGGGATACGCCCAGCGTCTCGTAGTAGTCCTTGAACTTCATTTTGGTCCCGCCGCTGACCGCCTTCTGCGTCCATTCCCGGATCACTTCCTATCTATGGGGTCGTCAGGCGCAATTCAAGGGGAATTGCGGAATTACGTGATCACCTGACTGCGGAAACCGGAATTCCCACTGTCGCGAACGTGAGCTTCGGCGGGGCCCGGGCAAAACGCCCGGGGCCCGGATCCGGCAGATAGATCGTGCATCCAACCGACCCGGACCGACAAAAAAATGGGGCCAGCCATCCGTGGACCGGCCCCGCGGTGCTTCGTCGGCGCACCTAAGGAGTCGTGACTACACAACTACACAACTACACAACTACAAAATCATCTTGCTCCCGACATTGGAGAAATTGCTCTCACGGCCGTCGGCGTCATAGGCGGTGACGGCGAAATACCAGGTGCCCTGGCCCAGGTTGTCCACCACGTAGCTGGACAGGCCCGGGTTATCCAGGACCACCACAGTGCCGAGATTGGACTGGTTCGTGCCGTAATGGACCTTGTAACCGGCCAGATTGTCGAGCACGGATCCGTCCTCCCGCTCCGTGGGCGGCGTCCAGCTCAGGGTGGCGCTGCCCAGGGTCGGCAGGGCCTCGTCGTTGTCGGCGATGGTCACGCTGGCCACGGTGTTGGCATTCAGGAAACTGTTATCGGACGTGGCCACCAGGTGAACCTGGAAGGTCTCCGCATCCTCGGCCGCGGTGTCTTCAATTGCGGTGACGGTGATGTATTTCGCGGTCTGGCCGTCGGCAAAGTCCACCCGGCCCGGCTTGGAGGCGTAGTCGACGTCCGGTGTGGCGGTGCCTGCCACGAACTCGAAGTCCACCCAGGCCGCGCCGTCGCCGTTGGCCCGTTCCACCAGGATCAGGGTCTGCGCACCCTCGGCCACGTGGTGCTGGTCGTGGGCGAACCCGATCGCCGGATCGGCCGGCGGCTCGGGTGCCGCGCCGACACGCATGGTGGAGTTGACCAACTCCAGGTCATCGCTGGTGCCGTATGCGGCCGTCTCAACGGCAGTGGCCAGGGCGGCGTCTGCGTCGGGCAGCGTGCCGCGGATGGCCGAGGGCTGGCTTCCGGCGGGGATCCCTTTCACGGCGTTGTAGAGATTTTCGATCGTGGAATCGCCGGTCAGCGCCCAGGCCGCCTGCAATGTCAGTTCCGTCTGCTTGAGCATGTCGGCGCTGATATACACGTCCTCTGTTTTCGCCGATGGCGAACCGCTGCCCAGAATGGTCTGGATCGCGTCGTCCATGCGCTGGGTCGCGCTGACGCCGTTGACTTTCAGGTCGTTGACCAGCCCCTCGACCAGCACCTGGGCAGAGGTCAGCGTGGATACCGCCGCGAGCCGGGCATTGGCGCCGTTGGCGCCGCGGCCGTCCACCACGCCGTCCACCAGGTCGGCGGAAAGGGCAACCATCACCTCGTCGCCGGTGGAGACGCCGGTGCCGATCAGCGCGTCGCGCGTTCTGCGCACCATTTCGCCCAGCGATTCGCTGGTCTTCACCAGCATGGCCGCGTTCGTCGCGTCAACCTCGGTGGCGATGGGATCGTCGATGAGCGCCCGGTCCATGCCGAAGTTGAGCGCGGACATGGCGATGTCGCGGCCCTTGTAATAGTTCACGTCGTCGATGCCGCCGAGCCGCTCGGCAACGCCCACCATGATTGTGGAGTGGGGGTTGATGTTGCCCCGGCTCTTCTTCGCCGGTCGAAGCAGGGCGGAGGTCATCACGAAGTCCGGGATGGTACCCGTGACCATGTCCGTGCCGTCATAGGCCATGAATCGAACCGGGTAGTTCTTGCCCTTCTCCTTGACGGTGAAGGTGTAGCTGGCCTGTTCGTCCGAGGAATAGGTCAGCAGGAGATCATCGTGCTTGTTGCGGACTTCCAGGGTGGCGTGCGCGACTGGTCCGTCGCCCACGCTCCCGGAAACCTCGTTGTCGATGATCTCCTCGCCGGGGTCCTGCGGAGACGGGGCCGGTGGGGGGGGAGGGGAAGATCCAACCGGAGGTGAGGCACTCGAGCCACCCCCGCCACCACAGGCTGTAATCCCGGCGAAGAGAAAAAGAATCAGTAGTTGTCTTGCGGTTTTCGCATAGTTGCCGACGAAGTTCATTCTGGTCTACCTCGCTCGGCGACAGGCCCTTCATTGCCTGCCGCTCGCTTGGCAGATCAGCTGATGAAGGACCTGCGAAGGCATCTGCCTCCGCGAGGTAGGCCCGTCGGTTTGGACGGGCCGGCCCGGCTTCCTTCCGGACCCTTTCGGTCCCAGTGGCGGCCCCGCTGTCGTAGGAAATATTCCCTTAGACCGGTGGCTTTGCGTCCCCGCCTTTCGACGGGTTTGCCTTTTTCAGCTGGTCTGTCGTTTACCCCAACCCGTTACGCCGAAACGCAGCGGGTCTTCCCTTGACTGAAAAGCCTGGGGTCTTCGAGCATGGGGGATGTCAGATGGATCGGGTCGAGTGACCCAGGTCGACGAACGACGTCGTTCGACCTTCCGCCTGGCAACCCCGCTGTCCTAGGACATTCCCTTAGACCGGTGGCTTTGCGTCCCCGCCTTTCGACGGGTTTGCCTTTTTCAGTCGGCCTCGACGTTAGTTGCCTTCAGGACATAAAACAAGAACCGAGTTCACACTTTTACACAGAGTCCGCGGCGGGCGGGTCGAGGCAAGTTCTGTTTCACTCACGGTCCTGAAGAAATTAAAGCTAATAAAAACAATATTCTGATGAAGGAATCTACGATGATTGACCGAGCAATTCCTGCTGACAGTTCATCCGGGATTTGCAGCGGTCCTCTTTCGCAGTTGCACCCAAAAGTTGCGCAATATTCTCGGAAAGGATCTGCAACTGCCTGATTATGTTAAAAACGGGGACACGAGCTGCTGACTGTTCTGGCAGCGCTCTCAGGACGACGTGGACGCCAGTTTCCTCTCCCAGGCCAGGGAGTGGGTGACAATGGTCTCCAGGTCGTCGTACTCCGGCGTCCAGTCCAGGATCGACCGGACTCTGTCCGCCCGGGCGATGAGCGTTGGCGGGTCGCCGGCCCGGCGCGGGCCCTCCTCGATGACCAGCGGTTCGCCGTTGACGTGGGCGACCGCGTCCAGGACTTCGCGGACCGAGTAGCCGTGTCCGTAACCGCAGTTCAGCGTGATGGAATCGCCGCCGGCCCGCAGGTAGTCCAGGGCTTTCAGGTGAGCGGAAGCCAGGTCCTCCACGTGGATGTAGTCGCGCACGCCGGTGCCGTCCGGGGTGTCGTAGTCGGTGCCGAAGATGAATACCTTGTCGCGGCGGCCGACGGCGGCCTCTGCGGCGACCTTCACCAGCAGCGTGGCTTTTTCCGTGGACTGCCCGATGCGGCCGCCGGGATCGGAGCCCGCCACGTTGAAGTAGCGCAGGGCCACGTGACGCAGGGATGTGGCGGCGGACAGGTCCCGGAGCATCCACTCGCTCATGAGTTTCGACGTGCCGTAGGGATTGATCGGCGCCGTGGGCGAATCTTCCGCCGCGATACCGCCGTCCGGGATGCCGTACACCGCGGCGGTGGAGGAAAACACGAAATGCTCCACGCCCGCGTCCCGGCAGCACTCGAGCAGGTTGCGGGTGGCGCAGGTGTTGTTGCCGTAGTACTTGAGGGGATTCTCGACGGACTCGGGAACGATGGTGTGGGCGGCGAAATGCATGACCGTTCGCACGCCGTGGTCCGCCAGGATCCGTGAGACCAGGTCACGGTCGCCGACGCTGCCCTCGAAAAACTCGCCGTACAGCACCGCGTCCCTGAAGCCCGTGCTCAGATTATCCAGCGTCACCACATTTTCCCTGGCTTCCCCGAGCTGCCTGACCACGTGGCTGCCGATGTAGCCGGCCCCGCCGGTCACGAGCACCGTGTTTCGTTTATCTGCCACCGTCCTGCTTTCCTTCATCTTTTTTGGCGACCGGAAGTCTATCAGGCGACAGGCCTGGCGCTCGGCTGCTGGTCACATTTTCAGGGTTTACCGACCGCGCCGGAGAAACGTGTCCCCGCCCGCCGGATGCCCGAGGTCGGCCCGGATAATGTCTTGATCCGTCCCTTTGGCAGTCCGACTGCTGCGATAATGCCGGCCATGACCGACGCCGTCCCCTACGAGCATCTGGATCCGGATACCGTCCTGGACGCGGTGGAATCCGCCGGATTCCTGACCAACGGCCGCCTGCTGGCGCTGAACAGCTACGAGAATCGGGTCTATCAGATCGGGGTCGAGGACGGGCGGCCGGTGGTGGTCAAGTTCTACCGGCCGGGCCGATGGAGTGACGAGGCGATCCTGGAGGAGCACGCATTCTCCATGGAGCTGGCGGAGCGCGAGATTCCCGTGGTGGCGCCAATGGAGGTCGATGGCGAGACCCTGTTGAACTCCGCGGGCTACCGATTCGCCATTTTTCCGTCCTGCGGGGGACGCTGGCCCGAGCTGGCCACGTCGGAAGAGAGGCGGGTGCTGGGCCGTTTCCTCGGCCGCATCCACATGGTAGGGTGCGCGTCGGTTTTTCGGCACCGTCCCGGACTGGACGTGGATCGCCTGGGTCAGGCGTCGAGGGACTGGCTACTGGAAAACGGCTGGATTCCGGACCATCTCGAGTTGGCCTACGATTCCGTCACCGAGTCCCTGCTCGAATCGGTCCGTCAGCGTTTCGCGAACTCGGGTCAGGTACGCACACTGCGGATTCACGGCGATTGTCACCTGGGCAATATTCTCTGGACGGACGACGGCCCGCACTTCGTGGATCTGGACGACTGCGTCAACGGGCCTGCCGTCCAGGATTTGTGGATGCTGCTTTCCGGCGACGAGAACGAGATGCGCGGACAGCTGTCGGACATCCTGGAAGGCTATCGGGAGTTCGCGGACTTCGATCCCCGTGAGCTCTGGCTGGTGGAGGCACTGAGGACCTTGCGGATCATGCATTACAACGCCTGGATCGCGAAACGCTGGGAAGACCCGGCATTCCCCAGGGCCTTCCCCTGGTTCACGGAAAGCCGAACCTGGGAGGAACACGTCCTCGTTCTCCGGGAACAGGCCGCACTGCTGCAGGAGGCGCCAATCCAGGTATGACACGGATCAGACCGAAAATTCGCGTTCTGCCGCGAGGCTTGATTGTCGCTCTTCTGACCCTGGTCGCGTCCGCCTGCGGTGGCGGTGGCGGCGGCGGCGGAGACTCCGCGCCGCCTCCTGCAAACACGGCGCCGATCGCCGATGCCGGCGTGGATCAGTCCGTGAATATCGGGGACGAGGTGGTTCTCGATGGTTCCGGGAGCCGCGACGCTGACGGGGATCCCCTGAGCTATGCCTGGAGCCTGCAGGCACCCACGGGCAGCGACGCCACCCTGTCGAACGCCAGCGCCGTGTCCCCGACCTTTAACGCAGACGTGGCCGGGAACTACGTGGCGACCCTGATCGTCAACGACGGAAGCGTAAACAGTCAGCCGGACACGGTGTCCGTGACGGTGGCGCCTGTGACCCGTGACGTGGTCATCAGCGGCCGCGTCACCTTCGATCGCGTGCCCCACAATGCCGCGGGTGGCCTGGATTACGACGCCACCTTTCCCGCTCCCGCCCGGGGCGTGACCGTGGAAGCCCTGGATGGCGGGGGCGGCGTTATCGCCAGTTCGGCGACGGATGGCTCGGGAAACTACGTCCTGACCGTGCCGCCGCAAACCGGCGTTACGCTCCGGGTCAAGGCCGAGATGATCCGGGCAGGAGTTCCCGGCTGGAATTTCCGGGTCGTGGACAACACCGATGGAAACGCCCTCTATGCCCTGCTCGGATCGTCTTTCGATTCCGGTACCGCGGACCTGATGGTCAATCTGAATGCGGGATCCGGCTGGGAACCGTCGGCCCAGGCCTACACGTCCACGCGTTCGGCAGGCCCGTTCGCCATCCTGGACACGGTTTACGATTCGCTGCAGCTCCTGCTGGAGGTCGATCCGGACGGAGTCTTCCCGGGACTGGTTCTGAGCTGGAGCCCCCTCAATCGGCCAAGCACGACCTTCGATCCCGATGTCGGGGACATCATATCCACGGCCTACGTGGTGGGATTCGGGGTGCGCGGCATGTTCGTACTGGGCGCTGAGGACGTGGACACGGACGAGTATGACGCCCACGTCATTGCCCACGAATTCGGCCATTACATGGAGGACCGCCTGGGCCGGACCGACAGCACCGGCGGCTTTCACACCATCACGGCCCGTCTCGACCCCAGGCTGGCTTTCTCCGAGGGCTGGTCGAACGCCTTTTCGGCCATGGCGGTCGGGGATCCTCTATACAAGGATTCGAGAGGGCTAGGGCAGGCGTTGGCGTTCACATTCAATGTGGAGAACAACGCGGTCATCAACGAGGGCTGGTACAACGAGAGCTCGGTTCACAGCGTGCTCTACGACATCTTCGACGACGCGGCGGACGGGGTGGATGCCACCGCGGCCGGGTTCGGCCCCATTTACGAGGGGATGACCACCTGGCACGCCCGGACCGAGGCGCTCACCAGCATTTTCAGCCTCGTTCCGGAGCTGAAAAATCGACTTCCCGCCGATGCCGCC
>JASFOT010000104.1:0-7112 GCA_050116375.1 Gammaproteobacteria bacterium
GAGCTCCAGCCTCTGGTGTCGCAACTCGGGTACGATTGACTGGATCAGTCGAACGGGTGGCGTTTGACGATGGTCTCGGCCCGGTCCGGCCCCGTGGAAATCACGTCCACCGGTGTATCGACCAGGTCCTCGATCCGCTGCAGGTATCGCTTCGCGTTGTCCGGAAGGTCTTCGTGAGCCGTAATGCCGATGGTGGACTCTTTCCAACCGGGCATATCCTCGTAAACGGGCTCGCAGTCCGCATAGTGTTCGGCCATTAGCGGCGGAAGCTCCCGAACCTGCCCGCCGATACGATAACCCACGCAGATTTTTATGGTATCCAGCCCGTCGAGGACATCGAGCTTGGTCACGCACAGGCCCGACACGCTGTTCAGCCTGATCGAGCGTCTCAGGGAAACCGCATCGAACCAGCCGCAACGGCGCGGGCGCCCGGTGGTCGCTCCGAACTCGTGCCCGACCCGCGCCAGATGCTCGCCCATTTCGTCGAACAGTTCCGTCGGGAAAGGACCGGCCCCCACTCGCGTCGTGTAGGCCTTGACGATACCCAGAACATAGTCCAGGTAGCGGGGCCCGAGCCCGGTCCCGGTCGAGGCCCCGCCCGCCGTGGTGTTGGAGGAGGTCACGAAGGGATAGGTTCCGTGATCGATGTCCAGCAGAGCCCCCTGAGCGCCTTCGAACAGTACGTTCCGTTTGTCACGGTGCAATTGCTCGAGGAGTTGTCCAACGTCGGCAACCATGGGCCGGATTCGCTCCGCCTTCTCCAGGGAGTCTTCCAGGACGTTCTGAAAGTTCACGGACGGCGCCCTGAAATAGTGTTTCAGGACGAAATTGTGGTAGTCGAGAACCTCTCCCAGTTTGGCCGCAAATCGCTCGCGATGGAACAGGTCCGATACACGCAGGGCGCGCCGGGCCACCTTGTCCTCGTAGGCCGGACCGATGCCCCGGCCAGTCGTGCCAATGGCCTGGGCCCCCTTTGCCTGCTCTCTCGCCTTGTCCAGGGCCACGTGCGAAGGCAGGATCAGGGGACAGGCAGGGCTGATCCGCAGGCGTTCCTCCACGGGCACGCCTTTTGCGGTGAGCCTGTCGATCTCGTCGATGAGGGCGTCCACCGCCAGGACCACCCCGTTTCCTATCAGGCAGGCGACCTGGTCCCTCAGGATCCCGGAAGGAATCAGGTGGAGTACCGTTTTTTCACCGTCGATCACCAGCGTATGACCGGCATTGTGCCCGCCCTGAAAGCGAACGACCGCGGCGGCCCGGTCGGTCAGCAGATCGACGACCTTGCCTTTTCCTTCATCACCCCACTGGGTGCCGATGACAACAACGTTCCTTGACATTCGGATGACTCCGCCGGCCCGGGATTCAGAATCTCACTATGTACAACAGGACGAGTCCTGCCGCCATGCTGAGCAAACCGATCGTGCGGAGAGGACGGTCGCCCAGTTGGGAAATAAGCGCCATGGTCCGCCGCGTTCCGGCGGGATTGACGAAGGGCATGATGCCCTCGATCACGAGAACAAGTCCAAGCGCCGACAGAAAATCACCCCAATCCATAAGGAGCCAGGCAGCGCACCGGCGTCATTCCCCGGCCGTAGGCCCCGCCTCCTTCATGTACCGGAAAAATTCGCTGTCCGGCCCGAGGACAAAGATGTCCCCTTCCGCTCCAAGGGAACGCCGATAAGCCTGAAGGCTCCGGTAAAAGGAGTAGAACTCCGGATCGCGCTGGTGGGCGGTGGCGTATATATCGGCTGCCTCCGCATCGCCCTCACCGCGAATTTCCTCGGCCTGCTTGTAGGCCTCCGCCAGAATAATCGTGCGGTCCCTGTCGGCTTCCGAGCGAATGCGCTCGGCCGTCTCCTCACCTTCCGCCCGGAGCTGGGCGGCCACCTGGGCGCGCTCCTGACGCATACGGTTGAACACCGAGTCGCTGACCTCGTCGGGCAGATCCAGGCGTTTGACCCGAACGTCGACCACCTCGATGCCCAGTTCACCGGCCGTACGGCCGGCGGTATCCATCATGTCATCCATGATCTCCCTGCGATCCGCCGTCACCACCTGCTGAACGGTTCGCTTGGCGAATTCCGCCCGTATACCGTCCTTGATGATTTCGATCAGTCGATTGGTGGCAATCAGCTCGTCTCCACCCACAGCCTGATAGTACTGACCTGGATCCGTAATTCTCCATTTCACGTAGAAATCCACTTGGAGGTTTTTCTTCTCCTGGGTCAGAAATTCCTCGGTCGGATTGTTCCGGGTCAGGATCCGGTCGTCGTACTTGACCACGTTGTTGACGAACGGGATCTTGAAATGCAGCCCCGGCTCGAACTCGTCCGACAAGATTTCGCCAAAGCGCAGCTTGATGGCGAATTCGCGCTCGTCGACGGTGAACACGGACGCCGAGACCAGCGCCACAAGTAGCGCCAGGACAATCAGCAGGATGCTCGCTTTTCCGTTCATTAGCGGTCTCCCCGGGAACGCAGGTCATCCCGCGCCCGTCGTTCCGGCTTGTTCCCAGTGGACTGGCGCTCGGCAGTCGATGCTGACGGAGCAGACATCTCCCTGAGGCCCGAACCTGGCGAACCCGTCAATTTATCGAGTGGGAGGTACAGCAGATTGCCGCTGCCCTCGGTGTCCAGCAGCACCTTGTTAGTCGAGCCCATGACGGATTCCATGGTCTCCAGATAAAGTCGCTGCCGAATCACGTCGGGCGCTTTCTGGTACTCGCTCAGGAGCGCTTCGAACCGCTTCGCCTCACCCTGGGAGTCGTTGACCACGCGCGCCCGATAAGCCTCTGCGTCCTGGATCTGCCGGGCGGCGTTACCCCGGGCCCTGGGCAGAATGTCGTTGGCGTATTTCTGAGCCTCCAGAGCCAGCCGGTCCCGATCCTCCCGAGCCTTGATGGCGTCCTGAACCGCTGCCTGCACCTGGGTGGGGAAGTTGGTGTCCTGCAGGTTCACTGAAGTCACTCGAAGGCCGGTGCTGTAAGAGTCAAGGGTCGACTGGATCAGTTCCTTGGTCCTCTGGGCGATTTCCGCCCGGCCCTCGGTCAGGACGAAGTCCAGGTTCGAGGTTCCGACGATCTCTCGAATCGCGCTCTCGCTGACCTCGCCCAGCGTCTCCTCGGGGGTACGGACGTTAAACAGGTATTTCTGGGGATCCTCGCGTCGATACTGGACCACCGTGTCAACCACGACGATGTTTTCGTCGGCGGTCAGCATTCGGGTCGAATGCTTGTACCGCTCGACCGCCGCCACATTGACCTTCTCCACGCGCTGGATGGGAAAGGGAATATGCCAGTGAAGACCGGGGGTCGTTGTGGAATGATAGCGACCGAACTGAGTGACGACTCCCCGCTGCGCCTCGTCGACCTTGTAGATGCCGGAGAGGCTCCAGACCACCACGGCGATGGCGATGAGCACCCCCAGACCGGCGCCGGTGGAGGGCGACTCCGAGCCACCGCCGCCTTTGCCGCCGAACAGGCGTCCCATCTTGCGCTGCAGATCCCGGACCACCTTGTCCAGATCCGGCGGACCCTGATCGCCGCCGCTGTTCCAGGGGTTACCCCCACCTTTTTCATTCCAGGCCATTGATTCCGATTCCCGTTTGCGCTTCAGCCCTCAGGCTACGGTGCGCGATTGTAGGTAGCGATCCCGGGGCGCACAAGGAAGATCCTCCAGGCGCTCCGCATCGATGTTTTCCCGACGACACATTGACAGAAAAGTTCGTCGGGGCAGCGCCAGATCCACTATCCAGCCGCCATCCCCGTCCGGTTCTTCCTGTGTCACCGCGTTTTCCTCATAAAGAGCGGCCCTGAGACGACCCTCGTCGGCATTGATGCGCAGTCGTCCCCGCGCCATGTCCGTCGCAAGCCTCTCCCTGAGGGCCTGAATGATGAGCTCCATGCCCCGACCGTCCTGCGCCGATACCCAGACGCGCACAGGCCGCCCTGTCTCGTCACGCTGCAGCCTCGGCTGCTCATCGAGCAGGTCGATTTTGTTGAAGACCTCTATCTGAGGCACCTCATCCGCCTCTATTTCCTCTATCACGCGTGCCACCTGCCGAATCCGGTCCCTCCGGTTGGGATCGGAAACGTCGATCACGTGGAGAAGCAGCGTGGCGTCGCGGGTTTCCTGGAGCGTGGATCGGAAAGCCTCGACCAGCTCATGAGGCAGATCCCGCACAAACCCGACGGTATCCGCAAGAACGGCCCTCTGCCCCTCACCCAGATCGATGCCCCTCAGCGTCGGATCCAGTGTGGCAAACAGCTGGTCCGCCACATAGACCCCCGATTCCGTCAGTCGGTTGAAAAGCGTGGACTTGCCGGCGTTCGTATAGCCGACAAGGGAGACCGTCGGCACCTCCGCTCGCCGCCGCGTCCTGCGGCCCTGATCGCGCTGCTGTCTCACCTTGCCCAGTTTTCGCTTCAACTGCTTGATTCGCTGCCCGAGGAGACGTCTGTCTGTCTCAAGCTGGGTTTCGCCAGGACCGCGTAATCCGATTCCACCCTTTTGACGTTCCAGATGCGTCCAGCCCCGTACGAGCCGGGTCGACAGGTGTTCGAGCTGGGCAAGTTCCACCTGCAGTTTGCCCTCGAAGCTGCGGGCACGCTGCGCGAATATGTCCAGGATCAGCCCGGTGCGGTCGAGCACACGGCAGCGGAGCTGCTGCTCCAGATTTCGCTCCTGGCTCGGCGAAAGCTCGTGGTTGAACAGGACCAAGTCGGCATCGTGCTCCTTCACGAGGGCCCCGAGCTCTTCCACCTTGCCGGATCCGATATAGAAACGCGGGTTTGGCGACTGTCGGTTGCCGGTCAGGCTCGCGCAAATCGTGGCGCCTGCGGAAAGGGCCAGCTCCTCGAATTCGTCGATCTGATCCTGACTCAGTCTTTCACCGACGGCGACCTCAACCAGAATGGCGCGTTCGCCTGACTTGGGGCGTTCGAACAAGAATCCTCCCGGCGCCGATACCCCGTCAGCCTTCGTCATCCGATGCCGCGGACTCGTCAGCGGGGGGAATCCTGACGTTGCGTGCGGGGACCACGGTCGAGATGGCGTGCTTGTACACCATCTGGCTGACGCTGTTCTTTAGCAGCACTACGAACTGGTCGAAGGATTCGACCTGCCCCTGAAGCTTGATTCCATTCACCAGATAGATGGACACGGGCACTTTTTCTTTGCGCAGAGTATTCAGGAACGGGTCCTGGAGCGACTGTCCTCTGGCCATCTGGGGTCTCCTGTCGGGTGGGCGTTTTGTTATTAGAGTACGCAGCCCGGCCCCGGAACAGGTCGGCGGGATCGCGGGCAGCAGAGGATAATATCACAGCTCAAGGCCGCGTAGACCGTGTCTTCGGAGTTTTCGGAGCGCAGTATCGAAAAGATCTGAAGAAGGGACGGGCAGGCGTTCCAGATTCTGCTCCGCGCGCATCCACGTGAGTTGCCGCTTGGCAAGCTGCGCCGTGGCGTTTACCGCCCGGATGACCGCCTCCTCCTGGCTGATTCTGCCGTCCAGCCAGTCCCAGATCTGTCGATAGCCCACCGCCCGGATGGCCGGTAATGACGCATTCAGGTCGGATCTCCGGCGAAGCGCCTTGACTTCCTCGACGAGCCCCGCATCCATCATCTGCCGGAAACGAACTTCGATACGTTCCCGGAGCAGCCCGCGATCCACCGGCCACAGGCCAAGTTTGACGAATCGCCAGGGTGCGACGGGTCGGGCCGACTCCTCCTGAAGAAGACTCAGGGGCTTCCCCGTGATTGTGAACACCTCCAGCGCTCTCTGGATCCGCTGCGCATCGCCACGCTCGATCCGCGCGGCAGACTCGGGATCTACTCGCGCCAGGTCATCGTGCAGGGCCGGCCAGCCTCGCTGCTCCGCTTCCGCGTCGATCACCGACCGGATAGCCGGATCTGCCGCGGGCAGATCCGCCAATCCGTGCTGAAGCGCTCGGAAGTAGAGCATGGTGCCCCCTACCAACAGAGGCACCCGGCCGACGGCCAGAATGTCCCGGATTTCCCGCCCGGCATCTTGGACGAACCGGCCGGCAGAATAACTGTCCGACGGATCGCAGATGTCCACCAGCCTATGAGGGCACGCCTCCAGAACCCGGGAAGACGGTTTGGCGGTGCCGATGTCCATGCCGCGATACACCATGGCTGAATCGACGCTGATCACGTCGAGGGGCATGGCGGCATGCAATCGAACCGCCAGTTCGGTTTTGCCGCAGGCCGTCGGTCCCATGAGAAGGATCACGAGAGGAGCTTGTCCGGACATCGCTCAGCGTCCGCGAAGAAACAGCCGATCCAGTTCTTCCATTCTGAGCTGCGTCCACGTAGGGCGTCCGTGATTGCACTGATCGGCGCGCTCCGTGTGCTCCATTTCCCTCAGCAGCGCGTTCATCTCGGGAATCGTGAGCCTGCGGTTCGCCCGGACCGAGCCGTGGCAGGCCATGGTGGAAAGGAGCTCGTTAATGCTCTCCTCGACGCGCCGGCTCTCGCCGTGGCTTGCAAAATCAGACAGCACGTCTCGGATCAGGGACTCCACGTCCGCATCCTTGAGGGCACCGGGGACCTGGCGAACCGACAGCGAGTCCGGGCCGGTTCGCCGGACCTCGAATCCCAGTCGCGCCAGTTCCGATTCCCGGCTCTCCGCCAGATCCGCTTCTGCCCGGCTCACTCGCAGGGTAGTCGGCACCAGTAAAGGCTGTGCCACCAGCTGCCCGTCTTTCGCGGATTCCTTGAGTCGCTCATAGACAATCCGCTCGTGCGCCGCATGCATGTCCACGAGCACCAGACCCTGGCGGTTCTGCGCCAGGATGTAAATCCCGTGCAGCTGCGCCAGCGCGCTCCCCAGGGGCCAGTCTTCCTGATCCTCGCTGGCCTCGCTGCGGGAGACGTCGATTTCCGCCGGCCCGAAGGCCAGATCGCGGAACGCCGCCAGCCCCCCGCTGTCGGCGACGCCGAAACTCATGGGACGCTGGGTGGCGATCCCCGTTTCCTCCCTGCGGCTGACCGGAACGGCGCCGGCAGCCCCTTCTCGCGGACGGCTGCCCGATAGAGCCCTTTCCACGGTACTCGACAGAAAGCCGTGGATCATTCGGGAATCGCGGAAGCGGA
>JASFOT010000105.1:0-7110 GCA_050116375.1 Gammaproteobacteria bacterium
CCCGCCCGGACCACGACTTCCCGGCGCTGAGAATTCGAGGTCCCGTGGCTTTCATCGGTCTGTCCTCAGCTGTGCCGACAGCGCCATTCCTGGCCACGGGAAAGCTGGGCCAGCGCCAGAGGGAGGCGCTGGGACGGCTGCTGACCAGAACCGGTCTGCAGCGCCTTTTTCGGGTCGTGCTGATTCATCATCCCCCGGTTCCGCAGGCATACAAATGGCGCAAGCGGCTGGTGGATTGCGAAGCCGTGTCAGCCGTAATCCGGAAAGCCGGGGCCGAACTGGTCCTTCACGGTCACACGCACCGCCTTACGCGAAACGTCCTGACCAGCGCCGATGGCGCCGCGATCCCGGTGGTGGGCCTGGCATCCGCATCTTCCCGGGAATCCGCCAGAGAGCGGGCTGCCCGCTATTCCATCTGGTCCGTTCATCGCGGGGCAGACGGCGTGTTCTCACTGTCGCACCGAAGCCGTCGATACGATGCCCGGTCCGGCGAGATCCGGGAGTGCGACGACTGGAACCCGCTGGCGGGTTCCTGAACGCTACTTTCAGCCGCCCAGAAGCCTCTCGGCCAGCGTCAGATCCTCGGGCTTGTCAACGTCAATCGCGGCCTGTCCGTGGGACAAAAGGACGGAGCGCACCGTTGCGCCGCTTCGCGCGGACAATTGGCGCATCGCCCCATCCAGGGTGAGACGACGGAGGAGGAAGCGCAGCAACGTGCCGGGCCCGAGGATGCGCGCGATCCGTACCGGATGCTTCCTGTGTTGCTCGATATCCCTCCAGAACGCGACGGCGCGACACCCTGTCGGCGTCAGCAGCGCAAAAAGATTGCTGCCGCAGAATTCGCCGTCACGCAATCGAGTCACCGTGCGCCGAGCATCGGGAGAAACCTGCCGGACTCGTTCGAAGGGCACGAGCCCTACCACCGCGTCTGCGCCCGTCCCCACTGCCCCTTGCAGAAAATCCTCGACGATCTCTGGCCTGAGCAAAGGATGATCCGACGTCGTAAGCAGGAAGGGCCGGTCTGACCCGATGGCTTCGAGTGCCGCCAGGGCGCTGGCCGCTGCCGAATCCCTGCCCTCCACAACTTCGGCTCCGCTCTCCCCGATCTTGCGCGCCAGCATCGGGTCATCCAGCGCATCCGGGGCGAGACCGACCACGACGATCCGGCCCACCGATGGAGAGGCCGCCAGCGCGTCGAGCACACGCGCCAGCATCGGCGTGCCCGCGATCCGTATGCTGGCCTTGCTGGTGGCTCCGACAAGGCTGGCAAGAGGGTCGCCTCCGGGCCTGCTTCCGGCAAGCACTAGAGCGGAAAATGGGCGGTACTCTGAGCTGGATTGATGAGCCATGATCGGCCGGCGGTCTCGAAATCTATCTTGTCCTGCAGGAACGCCTTGGCCCGCTAGGCCGTATCTCGGGCTCTGGGCCGACGGCAGCATCCTGTGCTACCCGGACCGGGATGGCAAGCCGAGGCGCAAACCTCTGCGCAAATTCCGCCTTTTTCCCGGCTCCGCCATGGCCTGCGGCGCTCCCGCAGCAAGGCTGTTGAACTTCATTCAGGCGAATCTTTTAGCCCGAGAAAACTGACTCCAGCAAGGGACTTTAAACGAATTCGGGGTGCGTGGCAGGGTCCTGCCCGTGGCTGACACGGTTCAGGGAAATCGAATTTACCCCTTTCATCGTTCGTCAAGATAGGTAAAATTGTCGGGATAACTGTCCGGCGTCGAGGGCACGGGTTTTTTGTTGCCAATAATCGGGGCCACTTGCGGAAACGTCACGTCAGTAACAGGCGGGCGTTCCGGGAAAGAGTAACTTAGTTCTTGCGAAACATAGCATTATGCGGCTAAGTTAATGCGCGAGTTTGAATTAAGGGGCGTGGATATCCACGCTACAGGGCAGTCGGCAAACGAGGTTTTCAGGGAGCGCTAGCGTCATTCGCACTCTGACTGGAACAAGGCCGGAGGACGAAATAGCACTGTTTTCAGAGTGTTATCTCACTTCCGCCGACGGTTCTCCAGGGTGCAGCACAGACGCGAAACGAAGCATCGCAATCCGGTTGTAATCTGCCCGGCGGGCCGGGAGAGAGAAGGATTGTGTGCGCATTTCGCATTACTGTGCGGCGACGGCGTAGGGTATAGCAGGAGGTTTTCTTGGGTATGTTCCCGACACCTACGGATAGCAAACAGCCACTTCGACCGGCGGATTTTGCCGGTCTTGCCGAGGCGCTGGATTATGCAGCGCAGGGCAAGGCGGGCGCGAATTTCTACGACGGCCGCGGCAATCTGCAGGCAGTCCTGCCCTACTCTGAATTGGCCGCCCGCGCCAAGGAGACGGCACGCCGCATGCGAGGGCTCGGCCTGGAGCGTGGTGCCCGAGTCGCTCTTGTAGCGGAAACGACCCCCGATTTCCTGATTTTCTTCTTCGCCTGCCAGTATGCGGGCGTCGTGCCCGTACCGCTGACCGCGGCCATCACCCTGGGAAGCCGCATCGCCTATGTCGAGCAGCTTCACGGACTGCTCGAGAACTCGGCTGCGTCCATGCTGGTGGCCCCGACGGGCTACGAGTCCTATTTCGAGGGCGCGGCAGAGGGGCTTGACCTGAAATTCTGCGGCACCCCGGAGGAATTTGCGCAGCTCCCGGCAGCAGAGGTGGAACTGCAGCCTCTGACCGGCAACGAGATCGCCTACATTCAGTACACCTCCGGAAGCACGCGCTTCCCGAGAGGCGTGCTGATCACCGAGGAGGCCGTGCTGGAGAATCTGAAGGGTATCGTCACCCACGGTATCAAGGTTCGCCCCGAGGATCGGTTTTTCTCCTGGCTGCCCTTTTATCACGACATGGGGCTCATTGGCCTCGTGCTGACGCCGGTGGCCAGCCAGACGTCGGTGGACTACCTGGGCACCAGGGAATTCGCCATGCGGCCGCGGCTGTGGCTCGATCTGCTGACCCGCACGGGCTGCACGATCTCCTTCGGACCTCCCTTTGGCTACGAACTTTGCGCCCGGCGCCTGCGAGAGGGCGACACGGCCAAGTATGATCTGAGCAAGTGGCGCATCGCCGGCGTGGGCGCGGAAATGATCCGTGCCGACGTCCTTCACTCATTTGCAGAGGCTCTGGCGCCCAGCGGCTTCAGGGAGAATGCATTCCTGCCTTGCTACGGCATGGCCGAGTGCTCCCTGGCGATCAGTTTCTCCCCGCTGGACGAGCCGGTTCGCGAGGACCTGATCGACAACGTGCACCTTTCGAATACCAACGAGGCCCTGCCCGTTTCCGATCTCAGCGATCCGTCCAGGGTACGTTCGTTCGTCAACTGCGGAGTGCCGCTGCCGGACTACCAGGTCGAGATCCGGGACGAGAGCGGGAATCCCCTGCCGGAGCGGTCCGCCGGAACGATTTTCGTGCGCGGCCCCAGCGTCATGTCCGGCTATTTCAACGAGCCTGAGATCACCGCCCAGACACTGTCCGAAGACGGCTGGCTGAATACGGGCGATGTCGGTTATCGAATCGGCCAGAGCATCGTCATTACGGGTCGGCAGAAAGACATCATCATCATCAACGGCCGCAATATCTGGCCCCAGGATCTTGAGTATCTGGCCGAACAGCAGCCGGAAGTCCGGACAGGCGACGCCCTCGCATTCTCCGCGCCGGCGCCTGACGGCTCGGAGGTTCCCGTACTGGTCGTCCAGTGCCGGCTGACGGACGAGTCACGGCGGGCGAATCTCATCAGACGCATTGAGCGGCTGGTGGGCGAGGAACTCGGCATTCATTGTCAGGTTCAGCTGGTCCCCGCTCACTTCCTGCCGAGGACTTCGTCGGGCAAGCTTTCCAGGTCCAAGGCAAGACAGAACTACATCGATCAGCTCCCCAACGCCCCCGACACCGATGTTCCGGAACTCGAGAGAGCGGCTGGCTGATCGCGAACCGCGCAAACAGGATCGCGAAAACGGGGCACCTGACGGTGCCCCGTTTGGTCTGTACCTCTGAAAACCCGCCAGGCCGCTGATTCCGTGCCAGATCAGACGCAAAGCGGACCCCTGGTGGCGCTCACCGGCGCAACCGGCTTTGTCGGCCGCCATATCCTCGACCGTCTTCGAGGCGGCGGATTCCGGATCAGGGTTCTGGCGCGGCAACCGGCGAGAGTGTCAGGTTCCAGGAGCGGAATTGACGTGGTTCGCGGCTCCCTCGCCGACCGGGACGCGCTGAACAAGCTCGTCGCCGATTGCGACTCCGTGGTCCACTGCGCGGGGCTCACAAGGGGCGTCACGCGATCCCAGTTCAACCGGGTCAATGCGGTCGGAGCCGTGGCCTGCGCCGAGGCGGCCCGGGAAGCCGGGGTCAAAAAAATCTTGCTGGTGTCCTCACTGGCCGCCCGAGAGCCCGGGATTTCTCCTTACGCGGCCAGCAAACGGGCCGGAGAGGAAGGGGTACTCGAGGCCGCCGAAGGCCATATGGACGTTACTATCGTCCGCCCTCCGGCGGTCTACGGACCGGGAGACACGGAGATGCTCGCCCTCTTCCGCCTGATGGGCAGAGGCCTGGTCCCGGTTTTCGGTTCGAGTGACGCAAGATTCTCCCTCATCTATGTCGAGGATCTTGCCGACGCCGTTGTGGCGTGGCAGCGGGCATCGGTCCCTCCGGCGGGCATTCTGGAACTGGATGACGGTCAGCCGCGGGGTTACGGGTGGTCAGACGTATCTGCCATCGTCAGCTCCATCATCGGACGCCCTGTCAGGCAGATCAGGATCCCGGCGACAGCCCTCGCATTACCGGCCGCCCTCAATACTGCCGCGGGACTGTTTTCCGGATATGACCCCATGTTCAGCCTTGGCAAGCTGCGGGAATTGCGCCACAGGGACTGGGTTTGCCGATCGATCGACAGCCAAGGGATCCCCGGGTGGACCGCCAGATATCGGCTCGCCGAGGGCCTTATGAGAACGCCGGGATGGCGGGACCGGAGGGATAGGACTTGAAGAGCCGATCTGAATCAACCGGTCATTCCGGCAGTCGTGAGCGAACAAATCCCCTGCCTGCAGGTCCCAGAATAGAGGACAGCGAATGGCTTCCGGAGACTACTGCCATGGCCCGTCGCAATATTGAGCATCGGCCGCAGATCGAATTGGCCGCCTTCCTGCCTGAACTGAGCAGGACCGACTCCTGACCATGAACAGATTTCGTGTCCTGCTTTCGGGCCTGCTTTACGCCGTGGCGTGCCAGGTTTCACTGGCGGCGGACTCAGGTCGTGTTTATTTCCCCGAACAGGTCGGGTGGCAACGAGTGGAGATGACGGCGTCAAAGTTCCTCATGTCCATGGACGCTTACGTGGAGTTAGAAAAGCTGACGCCTGATTCCCTCGAATCCCTGCTGGTTCTCCCACTGTCTGAAACCGAGAGAGCGCCGCTGGGGGCGCCGATACGGCTGTCGTACGTCACCGATGGGCTGGGACGACGTACCGAGAGCTGGCTTCTGCTGGACGGGCGTCGCGGCACGGCACTGCAGCGCACGACCCTTCGGAAGGGTGGAAGCGAGAAATATCGGATTTATCGCTTTGCGGAGGACAAGATTCATCGCCTGACCTGGAGGCCTGGCCCGGGAGAGGAAGGCAAGGATCCGGAGACCTGGAGCCGGCTCTCCGAGGAGTACTACGAGTATCCGCAGTTGCCCACCGACCCGCCGCCGGTCGTCACGGAAGCCAGCGCGCTGATCTATCTGGCGGCGGCTTCGGGCCTGAGCCGTCCGGGGGAGGAACTGGAAGTTCTTACCCTGGCCAGCGACGAGTTCTTCCTGACCCGCCTGACGGTCCGGCAGCCGGAGGAGGCCAGGGTGAGTTACTCACGCGTGAACGACCGCGGCAGCTCCATGAAGATCGGACGCGTCAGGGCTGTCCGGGTTGCCATCGAGGCCCGGCCGCTCGACAGCCGGGATGGAGAACAATTCGAACTCTTCGGGCTCTCTGACCTGGAACTGATCCTGGACCCGGAGACCCGCGCACCCCTCGAACTCCGTGGACGAGTGGACTTCCTGGGTGACGTTGCCTTCACGCTCAACCGGCTTACACTGGCTTCCACAAAGCCCGATTGACATGAAAACAGCGGGAAAGTAACCTTCCGCACCTCTCCGCGGCGCTCCTGGCGCCGAATCCTCCTGCCGAGGTGGCGGAATTGGTAGACGCGCTGGCTTCAGGTGCCAGTGGGGGTAACCCCGTGGAGGTTCAAGTCCTCTCCTCGGCACCATATCCTGCCCATCATATGAAAACGACGCCTCAGGCGGCCGGCACGCTGCCCGCCGCGTCCGGCTCCTCCATGTCCCTCCAGACGGCGTTGCGGAAAACCCGGTCGCTGGGCGTCACATCCCCGCACTCCAGGGGGATGTACTGGAATTCTTCCTCGCATTCGTAGCCCTCGGGCGCGAAGCGCACATTGAGACCGGCGCGTCGGCGCTCCGACGTGTTTGGACCGCTATGGTGAAGCAGCCAGGCGTGGAAAATAATGAATTCACCGGGCTCCAGGATGACCGGAACCGCTCCTTCCATCTCCTCGGGTGTCAGGGCGCCTGTTTCGACCAGTTCGGATCTGATCTGCCTGTTGTAATTGCCGATAAGTCGCTTGTGGCTGCCCGGGATAACCTGCAGTCCACCGTTGGACAGGTCCACCTTGTCCAGAGCCATCCACACGGCGACCGTGGGGACCGGCTTGCCGTTCGACGCGAATCCCCCATTCCTGTTGCCAACGTCCTGGTGCCACGCGACAACGGTATCGGAACCGGGCATTTTCACCACGAATCTCGTCTTGAAAAGAGAGAAGTGACGGCTGCCCATGAGCTGCGCCACCCGGCGAACAATCGACGGGTGCGTACAGACCCTGAAAACGTCTGCCTCTTGCAGGTGAAGATTGCGGCCCTTCTTGACCGGTACGACCAGGCTTGACCACTCCGCATCGCACTTCAGCGGCGCGATGTATCCCTGGTCCTCGAACTGGCGCACCTGCTCGGAACTGAGCTGATACTGTTCGGGCAGAGGACCCTGATTTCTTCGGGAAGCCTCTGCTTGCAGGCTTTTCCAGGAAGATCGCCGCTTCCAGAAGTCCGTGCTTCGGTCCCCGTAATAGGGCTCCA
>JASFOT010000106.1:0-7047 GCA_050116375.1 Gammaproteobacteria bacterium
GCTGGCTCACAAGCGCCGCAGGCGGCCGGTCGTCAACGACCGTAACGAAGTCATCGGCCAGATCACCTGCCGGGCGATATTACGCTGCGTTACCGACTTCGACGTGCCCGGGCAGTGGTTCGACGTGACCTGAGGTATCGCCGGGGCGGAGCAGATCCGGAGCGGTCAGAACGCCCCTTGCCAGGAAATACCCAGGACCGGCTCCAGGCCGTCCTCGGCCTGGCTGGCTTCCAGCTTGAGGCCAAGCCTGGCCGAATCCTGGAAGGCCCACGAGTGATCATAGGAAAAAGACGCGGCGCCTGACTGGTCGGCGGCGAGACCGGACTCCCGGCGCAGACTCATGGTCAGACTGCTGGCGGGGTCGGCGAAACCCAGAAAGTTGAGCCCGAGACCCGGCGTGGAAAAACCGCTCAGACTCGCCTGTACCCCCATGCCCAGCGAGTCACCCGCCTCGGGTCGCTGGGTCTCCTCGATGATCGCGTTGCCGGTGATCGACAGCGAATCCGGAGTTCTGCCCCAGGCCAGGAAGTCCGAGAAACCGAGCTTGAGAGAGTGGCGCTCGATACCATTTGCGCCCCGGTGGATGTTGCCCTCAATGCGGTCGAGCAGGGGGGTCTCGGGATCAAACCTGACTGCGGTGTCAAAAATGGCGCCTGACTGGCCCATGCCGCTGTTCCAGTCGGGAAGCTTTACGCGGGTCACGAAACCGATTCCGTCAGCCACGGTCAGTTCAGAGCTGACCTGCGGGAGCGCCCTGGTCACGGCCGATTCGGATTTCACGGCAACGTCGGCAAGGACTTTCAGCGCGCCGTCGTTAATCTGGAAACCCGCATTGGCTCTTGGATCGCCCTTCGCAGGGGATTTCAGGTAAGGCGCAAGTTCCACCGCCCCGGCCTGACCGGCACAGACGAGGGCCAGCAATAGCGTGACAAGGCGGTGTTTCCCCAACATTATGTTCATCCCGAGTGCCGAAGGACGTTGTGATTCTATATCAACTTTTTGACTTAATTATTGGAACTTCGTCACTTTTTCTCAAGTTTCCGTGCTTCTCACACGTTCACCGGGTCGATCTGAGGGTTGCCTGCACGGAGGTTCCCGGGAAGAGAAGGGCGATTGGGAAGTCGCCATACGATGCCTCCCTCGCGCTGTCAGCCAAGGTCATCGATGTCCTTCGTCTGGCCCCGGTGCCGGCGAAGGACGTCGGGAAAGGAGGTCGTTGGAGGCCCGGCAACAGTCAGTAGTTCGGTTTCCTGCGATCGACAAACTGGTCGGCTTCAAACATCATCGGCGCTGCACCGGTGAAGGCCCAGCTTTAGCAGATGTCTCTGTTTTCAGAACTTAAGCGACGCAATGTGCTTCGGGTGGCGGCGGCATACATCGCTGTCGCCTGGCTGGTCATCCAGGTGGCCGAAACGCTTTTTCCCGTATTCGGCGTCGGCGACGCCGTTATTCGTGGCGTTGTTATCCTGCTGGCGATCGGATTCGTGCCGGCCGTGATTTCTGCCTGGGCGTTCGAACTCACGCCCGAAGGTTTCATACGCGACAGGGAGGTTGATCGCGGCTCGCCTGCTATCCGCCGGATGACCCAACGGCTGGATCGGCTGATCATGGTGGCTCTCGCGCTGGCGCTTGGCTATTTCGCCTTCGACAAGTGGGTCCTGGATCCTTCACGGGACCGGGCAAGGGAGCAGGAAATCGCCCGGGAAGCCAAGGAAGCAGGCCGGGCCGAGGCGGTCCGTCGATCAGCGGACAGCGGGTCTTCCGAGGGCCCGCCCATGGTGGCCGTGCTGCCCTTCGTGTCCATCAGCGGTGGCGAGGACAGCGCCTTCTTTGCCGCGGGCGTGCACGACGATCTCCTGACGCAGCTGGCCCAGCTGGAATCCCTGAGGGTCATTTCGCGAACGTCGGTCATGGAATATCGTGACACGGAAAGGAATATCCGGGAGATCGGCCAGGCGCTGGGCGCCGACGCGATCCTGGAGGGCGGCGTTCAGACCGCCGGCGACCGGATTCGCATCAACGCCCAGCTCATCGATGCCCGGACCGACGAGCATCTGTGGGCAGAGACTTACGACCGGGAACTGATTCCCGCGAACATTTTCGACGTGCAGACGGAAATTGCCGGCGCTATCGCCGCCGCGCTGCAGGGCACCGTCACTGATAGGGATGCTCGAAACCTGAGCCTGATCCCGACCCGGAATATGGCGGCCTACCGGACCTACCACCAGGCGCTGAACATGCGGGATAGCAAGCACGGAGTGCGCACGTCCCCCGAGTATCGGGCGTTGCTCCGGGAAGCCGCAGAACTCGACCCCAATTTCACCCGCCCCCTGGCCGAGCTGGTGGGCAGTCTGTCGCTGCCCAATTTCAGACAGAAAGATCCGGCGCTCATAGAAGCGGCGGAGCGGACTCTCGCCGAGATCGAGGCGGTGGCGCCAAATTCGTCTGATTTCCTGATTGCACAGGCTTATTACACCTATTACATCCTTCAGGATTTCGACCTGGCACACGCGATCGCCTCGGAAGCCCTGGAAATGAGTCCCAG
This sequence comes from Gammaproteobacteria bacterium, assembly GCA_050116375.1. Lineage (GTDB taxonomy): Bacteria > Pseudomonadota > Gammaproteobacteria > Steroidobacterales > XN24 > JAHEFR01. Next base: position 2,546 of record JASFOT010000106.1, read on the forward strand.
CGATGTGCGGCTGGTGGAGATGAAGTCCTGGATCGAGCGCCGCCAGGGCAATTTCTACGCCATGATCGATTCGATACGGCAGATGCGGTCGCTGGACCCGCGAAATCCGAGATGGACGCAGTCCCTCATCAATAACCTGATCCTGACGCACCAGTACGACGAAGCGCAGACGGAGATCGAAACCCGCGGCCGGACGTACTGGGAATTGCGCTGGCTGCCATTATTGCGGGTGCGGGAACACGGTGATCTGGGCCGTTACGCAGAGGAAATGGAAGCCGTCTACAAGGAATTCCGGGACAACGCGCCGGTGCTGCACCTGTGGGATGCGCGAATCGCGGCCCGGGACTTCACCGGCGCCGCGGCTCTCCTCGACCAGGTATCGGATGCGGAAATCCAGAGGCGATCCGGTCTTTCCATGCAGCAGATCATGCGCGTGTTCACCTACTGGTGCCTTGAGCAGCAAGATCGACTGGCCGATGCACTTGCAGACGGGTGGGCGACAGTCGAGGAACACCAGAATTCGGACGGGTACCTGGAAACCGGACGGACGATCCTCGAGCAGGCGTTTCTCAGCGCTGCCGGGGGAGGGAGCGAACAGGCGGAAATGCTCGTCAGGCGATGGAATCGCGAGGTGGCTGACGACTGGGCGAGCCGGATCCCGTATCTCGATATCGCCTGCCGAATGCTCGGAATGGCCGGCATTGCGGAGGCGGCCGGGGAATGCATTCGTACCGGTCTGGCAGAGCCAAGCTCCGTAATGCCGTTTCTTGAGCCGTTCCTTCCCTATTACGATTCCGTTCGGGACAGCCCTGAATTCATCGAACTCCTCGCCGAACTCGGTGTGCCCTAGACAGCAAGACCGCTGACGCATCCCCGGGAAGAATTAACCCGTGGCGCTCTCTGAGGGCCGGCCCGCAGCCATGTCGGGAGGGCGGAGGACCCGAAAGGCCCGTCCCGACAAACACGATGCCAGAACGGGCTTGCCGTTTCGGGCAGGACAGGAACGGCAGGTCTGGAGCGCAGGTGGGGTAGTTCCGTTTCTGGAACCATATTTGCGCTATCGGTCCCAAAAAGTAAGATCGGGGAAGGTTAGCTATGCGGTAAAGGCAGCCGTGTGGCCTTGATTACTGGAAGCGGAGCGATCATCGGAGGAGGATCATCCATGGTAGTCAAAGCTGTCAGTCCGCCGGCCATATTGTTGGCTCTCCTCGCGATCACCACAGGATGTATGGGAGGGAGCGGCGCCGATATTTCCGCCGGCGGCTTCAAACCGCCCGTCGAACTGGACGATCCCGATCCCGGCGGTGTCTGGAGCGACGGCACCATAACAATCCACCTGGATACGACCGTGGACTGGCCGGTCCTGGAAATCACGGGCGTATCCACGTCGAGCGGCGAGATGCGTTTCGTCGATGAGCAAGGGACCAGCTACGTGGCCCAGGTGGACACGAGAAAGTTCCAGTGGGACGGAAGCAGCGACACCTTCCAGAGCTTTTCCGGCACGATCACCGAATTTGCCGCGCCGGGCTCGCAGCTTGTAGACGGGGCGACCGTCGTGAAAGGTCAGATCATCGGCAGTATTTATTCGGATGGTTGTCTTAACGCGGAGGTTTCCCCGGATGAGGGGGGCTTCAGAAATATCTGGGCCTGCTACGACGCTCTTTACGAACGCGACAGCGATCTGGCTCTGGTGTCAGGGACCTGGCGGGACGCATCGCGGAATATCTTCAGCATCGACGAATCAGGCGCCATGTACGGCCAGGACGCTTCCGGCTGTGTTTATGACGGCGCCATTTCCGTCATCGACCGAACTTTCAACGTGTATCGAATCACGGTGGGGCTTTCCGGGTGCACCGGCCGGGACGGAGCCTATGCGGGTCTTGCCGTTATCGACGATCTTCTTGCCGCCGGCGACAGCAGAAAACTCGTGATCAACGGGAACAAGGCCGACATCGCTGCGCTTACGATGATCTTGGAAAAGCTGTAACTGATCGACAACGTCCCGGGAGCTTCTTTCCTTAAGAGCGCGATCCAGCACTCCGAACCTCTGTCGCCAATATGATTCGTCCGCTCCCGTCTTGTGCGGGCAACAATCGAACGGCGAAACCGAGGTAACCGCGATCCGCATTGCCACTTGCGGGATCTACTGATGGCCAGCCCGGCGGACCATAACTAGCTTTTTGGTAGAAGCCGCAGGTTAGTCAGTGGACCCGCAGCGTTCGTTGGCGGCGCCCCATTATTGCCAGGTCTTTCCAGTTTCGAAGCAATATCCGGTCCCCGTCAGCCGCGATCCGCGTGGAGACCATACTGGCTGCGGCGTGATGCTCAAGGAGGGTGAGATCATGACCGTCCAGGAACGTGAATTGAAAAGGTTCTCCCGAAGAGACGTCCTGCTCGGCTCCGCTGCAATAGCCGCGGGAGGAGTTCTCGGCGGGCCCGGTATGGCTTTTGCCACGGCCGGCGTGTCTTCTCAGGAAGGAGCCCCGCCCCTGCCGTGGAAGTGGACCCGGCTCGACCCGGACGAGGCCGGGCGGCGGGCCTACCGCCTCTATTTTGACCAGGGCGGGTGCGGCACGGCGTCGTATCTGTCGATCCTCAGCATGCTGAGGGAACAGGTAGGTCACCCCTGGACCGGGCTGCCCGACATGATGATGATTCACGCGGCCGGTGGATTCGCCGGCCACGGAACACTGTGCGGCGCGCTGGCCGGGGCCTCCTGCATCATCAACCTGGTCGGCTACGGTCCGGACAAGGACGCGGTCTACAAGCCGATGATCGACTGGCTTTATAGCTGGTATTCGGAGCAGGAATTCCCCACCACGCGTTTCGACGACATCTCCAAGATGCCCGGGCAGAGAAGGCTCAAGGCAATGTCGCCGCTGTGTCACACATCGGTGACGCGCTGGACGCTGGCGACCGGCGTTTCGGCCGACTCGGCCGAGAAGAAGGAGCGGTGCGCGAAGGTGACCGGTGAAGTCGTATATGTCGTCGTCGACAGGCTGAACGAACATTTCGCGGGCCGCTGGACACCGCCGGCCTGGCAGCCACCGGAAGGCGTCGAGCACTGTCTCAAATGCCACGGGCCCGACACCATCACCCAGGCCAAGGCCGGGATGCAGCAGCAGCAGGGGCACATGGACTGCCTGATGTGCCACCGTGACCATACGAAATAGGGCACGTAACGGCGAACCCGAGTGGCCCGGATTTCGGACGCTGTTGACTGGAGCGAGCGTCCCGGCGATCGGAGTCTCTCGGGTGCCTGCTGCATGAACGCGCGGTACCGCCGATTGCCCGGCGGGAGGTTTTGTCGGACTTTTATATGAAATATTTCTAATATATAATTGCCCTCGCCAGAGAGGCCCAACACGCCGCCTGCAAACTACCGACGACACAGGCAACTACCATGAAATCCATACCGAGAATTGTCTTCGTACTCTCGCTGGGAGTCCTCGCGACTTCCATGGCTTCCGCCGCGGAACCGATCCAGCCCGTACGTCCGGTTCAGGATGTAAACCTGGCTCAGGTCGAGCTCGGCAAGAAGCTCTACTTCGATCCGCGGCTGTCCCGTTCCGGCTTCATTTCCTGCAACTCCTGCCACAACCTGAGCGTGGGCGGCACCGACAATCTCAAGACGTCCATCGGGCATAACTGGCAGCAGGGGCCGATCAATGCGCCGACCGTGCTGAATTCCAGTCTCAACGTCGCCCAGTTCTGGGACGGCCGCGCCCGGGACCTGAAAGAGCAGGCCGGCGGACCGATCGAGAATCCCAAGGAGATGGCGTTCTCCCACACTCTGACCATCGATGTCCTGCAGTCGATTCCGGAATACGCCATCGAGTTCAAGCAGGTCTTCGGCGTGGACGAAATAACCATCGACGAAGTGACACAGGCCATCGCCGAGTTCGAGAGGACGCTGGTCACGCCGAATTCCCGTTTCGACCGCTGGCTGCTGGGTGAGAAAGACGCCATCACTTCGGAGGAACTGGCGGGATATGAGCTCTTCAAGACCAGCGGCTGTGCTGCCTGTCACAACGGCGAAGCCGTCGGCGGAACTTCGTTCCAGAAGATGGGCATCGTCGAGCCCTACCAGACCAACAATCCCGTGGAGGGCCGCATCGCGGTTACGGGCAAGGACGCGGACCGTTTCACCTTCAAGGTGCCTACGCTCCGGAACGTGGAGCTGACCTATCCGTATTTCCACGACGGCGAGGCCGAGACTTTGACCGAGGCCGTGGACATCATGGGACGTCTTCAGCTGGGTCGAAAATACACGCCGGAGGAAAACGCCCGGATCGTGGCCTTCCTCAAGACCCTGACCGGCGAGCAGCCCACCTTCCAGCTGCCGATTCTGCCGCCGTCACGGGAAGACACGCCGCGGCCGAGACCTTTCGACTGAGGCAAGCGGTTCGCGGTACCGATAGAACCGGGGCCGGGGACTGAACCCGGGCCGACAACGGGGTCGTTGAAACAGGCCAGGCGGGGCGGTGGCTGCGCGCGACTGG
>JASFOT010000107.1:0-7030 GCA_050116375.1 Gammaproteobacteria bacterium
GTTGTCGGTTTCTTCGGCATGGCCATCAAGCTCACCGAAGTCACGCTCTCCATGCTCTACCGGAATACGGACGACCCGAACAATCCGCACGGCGGTCCCATGTGGGTCGTGAGCAAAGGCGCGGCGCTGATCAGCCCGCGGCTCGCGCCCCTGGGCAAGCTGATCGGCGGTATTTTCTGCATTACCCTTCTGGTGTCGACAGCTACCGGCGGAAATATGTTCCAGGCATGGAACGTGGCCGAAATCACTCATGCCTATTTCGGCGTGCCCGGCATCGCGACCGGTATCCTGCTGTCGGTCATCGTCGCCATGGTGATCATCGGCGGCATCAAGCGAATCGGCGCCGTTGCCGGCCGCCTCGTCCCCGCCATGGTGGCCATGTATCTGTTGGCCGGCACCTACGTTCTCATCGTCCATGCGGACCAGCTTCCCGGTCTGCTGAAACTCATCGTGACGGCCGCCTTCAGCGACACGGAGGGGGCCGGCGCCTTCCTGGGCGGGACTATGGGCTATGCCTTCCTTTTCGGGATGAAGCGCGCGCTTTTCTCGAACGAGGCCGGTCAGGGCTCTTCACCGATCGCCCATTCCGCCGCCAAGACGAAGGAGCCGGTGCGCGAAGCCATCGTTGCCGGCCTGGAACCGTTTATTGACACCCTGATCGTTTGTACCTTCACTGCCCTGGTCATACTGTCGAGCGGCGTGTGGAACCGGACCGGGGAAGCCGACTTTTCCGTGCCGCCGGAAGTGGTGAGCGCCGGCACCGGCGAGTGGACGCTCGAGACGGTGGCGGCTCCGCCACTCGACCGGGGCGAATGGTCCGACGGCGAATCCGTCTACATGATTCTCCTGGCCCACCAGAATCCCAAGTCGGGTAACGACAGGCACAAGATTTTCGGACGGGTCAAGGCCGAACCCAGGGCGGGGCCGGTCATCGAATGGTCGACTTTCTCGAGTCCGCTGGAACCCCGCATCGAGGGAGCGGCTCTTTTCATCGACTACCAGGGGGCGACGCTCACCGCCAAGGCCTTCGATACGGTGCAGGACGGCCTCGGCAAATGGCTGGTTACGCTGGCCGCCTGGCTGTTCGCCGTATCGACCATGATTTCCTGGAGCTACTACGGGGAGCAGGGCATGGTCTATCTTGCCGGGGAGCGCTCGGTGCTGGCCTACAAGCTGATCTACTGCCTGCTGATCATCGTGGCGACCGCCGGATTCATTCGAACCGATACGGAACTGGACAACCTGACCGGTATCGGCACAGGCGTGATGCTCTTCGCAAATGTGCCCATCATGTGGGTTTTCGGCGCCCAGGCGATGCGCGCATACCGGGATTACGTGGGTCGACTCAAGGCCGGGCTCGTGGGCCCGGGACACGAGCCTCCCAGCCTGGAAGACCTGATCAGCGGCCGCGACGTGGAAACTCAGAAGCGATCGTAACGAAACTTCATGTAGGCGATTCCGGGCGCCAGGACAACTCGCCATGCCAGCTCGATCTCCTCGCAGAAGAGCGGGTCCATCTCCCGGACCGTTCGGATCAGGCTGTCCAGCCAGACTTCGTATAGCTCAGGCGGGATATCGCGCTGACGCCTGCTGTGACGGTCCGCCACCCGACCCAGACGATCGCTGGCTACCCGGCTGGTCGCGAAGTCCACCATTTCGTGAAGCGACTGCGCGAGCATCTCTCGCTGCCGCTCCATGTCGGTATGGTCGAACCGGGCCCGGATTTCTGGAGACTCGGCCAGGAAAATCTCGTAGAACCGGGACAGGAAGTCCCGTTGATCTTCGGGTTCTCCCGACACCCGGTAAAGACTGTCCAGAAAGAATCTGAGATAGTTCTTCACTGCTGATCCGCCTCACCCTCCGCGGGCCAGCATTCCACGACGACCCGCATCCGCACGACCTCCCGGGAAGGCATGAACCTGGCGATGTGATCCCCGCCAGCCTCGACCGTGACTTTGCGGGTGCGCGCGATCTCCGGCCCGTTGGAGAATTGCACGTCGCAGCGTATGGCAAAGGGCTCGTGATTGATCAGTCGCATCACGGTGGCTTCACCAAGAAGTTTTGGCTCGGCTTCCACATCGAGCCCCTGGGTCTTGACCTGGACATCGATGGGATAAGCATGTGCCGCGCCGCTCACCAGGATCGCCGCCACAAGGCAGGCTTTCATGCGTTTCATCCCTCTTTCTCCCCCTTTAACTCCTTTTTGGGCGAATGATCCGCGGTCGGTGATTGATCCCCGGGCTGGTAGTGCTGCCGGATGCTGGTTTCCACCGTATCCACGAGTCGATCGACGGTCCACTCGCCCTCATTCGCGCCGCGTCCGAACAAATTGATCGCTCGCTCCGCTTTCCTTCCCAGCCGCATCAACGCGGGGAAGAGCATCCGGGACGAGGGCGTCGGACGAACAATATCCACGAGCGCGGCGGCAAGAGCCAGGGGGCTCAGAAGGAAGTCCTTGGTTGCGTCGATGAGTAGCTTGTACTGGAAAACGAGCAGCGATCGGAAAATCTGCCAGCGTGTGGGCGTTTCCTCACCAGCGACATTTTGCGGCTCCATTTTCCTTTTTCTCCGGTCTCAAGAGACATCATCGAAAAGTACCGTAGCGGTCCTAGTATGATCTAATCTCGTTCTGCTCAAAGGCAAACCTGACGACATGCCGAAATACATCGGTGAAGCAAATTTCAGGCACGGGACGCCGGACTCACTGGGGATCCTGCTGGCTAACCTCGGGACCCCCGACGCCCCCACCGCGCCCGCCGTGCGTAGATATCTGGCCGAATTTCTCTGGGATCCCAGAGTCATCGAGGTTCCGCGGCCGCTCTGGTGGCTGATCCTGCATGGCGTGATCCTCCGAATTCGGCCCAAGCGATCTGCAGAAGCCTATTCCAAGGTCTGGACCGAGGACGGCTCGCCACTGCTGCACTGGTCGGAAAAGCAGCGGTCCGGACTGGCCAGGATGCTGGGCGCCGCGCTTCCGGCACCGACGCATGTCGCCCTCGGCATGCGTTACGGATCACCTTCCATCGAAAACGCTCTGGAAGAGCTCCGCGCACAGAACGTCCGGCGGCTTCTGGTGCTGCCCCTTTACCCCCAGTACTCGGCCACCACCACCGCGTCCGTATTTGACGCGGTCGTCGACGCGCTGAAACGCTGGAGATGGATACCGGAGATCCGGTTCGTCAGCTCCTATCACGACGAGGCCGGATACATCGGCGCGCTGGCGGCAAGCGCCAGGGAATTCTGGGCCAGCAGCGGCCGTGGTGATCACCTGGTCATGAGTTTCCACGGTGTCCCGAGACGGTATCTGCTGTCCGGCGATCCCTACCACTGCCACAGCCAGAAGACGGCTCGGCTTCTGGCGGAGGCTCTGGGCCTCAAGGACGAGGAATGGTCTATCAGTTTCCAGTCCCGGGTGGGACGGGAAGAATGGCTGCGGCCGTACACGGACGAACATCTGGCCGAATTAGCCAGAGGCGGCACCCGCCGCGTAGACGTCATGTGCCCTGGGTTCTCCGCGGACTGTCTGGAGACCCTGGAAGAGATCGCCATGCAAAATGCCGAGCTGTTCGTGGAGTCGGGGGGCAAATCCCTGGCGTACATCCCGGCCCTCAATGCCCGCCGGGATCATCTGAGTTTCCTGACCCAGCTCGTTCTCCGGCATCTGCAGGGCTGGCCGGAAACGTCCCCGGCCTGGGATGAGGAATCCCGGCGCAAAGCTCTCGAGGAATCGGCGGCCCGGGCCAGCGCTGCCGGAGCATGATCGGTGCTCGGCAATTTTCTCGAGATCAGCATTCACTGCCCCGAGGTCCGGGAATCCATGGAATTTTATCGGCGCCTGGGCCTCGGGCTGGCCGTAACCAATGATATATGGCGGCATCAGTACGCCGCGGTCACGGACGGCAAGGTCGCGCTGGGACTGCACGCCTACGATTTCCCTTCTCCCTCGCTGACGTGGGTTCATCCGGGGCTGGCGTCATATCTGCCGCGCTTGGTCGACGCGGGAATCGAGTTCGACTTCCTGAAGACCGGCGAAGAAGAATTCCACGAAGCCGGCTTCAGAGACCCGGATGGTCAGATGATCACCGTTCTGGAGGCCAGAACTTTCTCGCCGCCGGATTCGCCGCCGGATTCGCCCGTCATCGGCTACTTCCAGGAATACAGATTTCCCGTCCGGGCCACCAAGGATTCAGCAGCCTTCTGGGAGCCACTGGGCTTCGTCGCCATCGCCGGTGACGACGATGGTCCGCTGGTCCTGACCAGTGACGGCATCGATCTTTGCGTACACGAAGGCCGGCCGGCAGCTCCCGTGCTGGTGTATGCATCACTGGATCTCGGCGCCACCACCGCGAAACTGGTGTCCCGGGGCGTGGTCGGGCGGCCAACGGAAGACCCGATCACCGGCGGGAACGCTATCGGGCTGACTGCTCCGGAGGGCAGCCGTATCCTTATCGTCCAGGAGTCGATCTGAGCTTCACCCCCGGAGAGCCGCGATCAGTCGGCCCAGAAGCGCTTCAGACTGTCCCAGATAACCCGAACCGAACAGATTCAGGTGATTGAGCACGTGGTAGAGATTGTAGAGATCGCGGCGTGTCCGGTAGCCGGCATCGAGGGGCCAGGCGTCCCTGTAGGCCGCATAAAACTCCGCGTCGAAACCGCCGAATAGCTCGGTCATGGCCAAGTCCGCCTCCCGATCACCGTAATAGACAGCGGGGTCGAACAGGAAGGGACGGCCCTCGGCGTCAGCAGCCCAGTTGCCGCCCCAGAGGTCCCCGTGAAGAAGCGAAGGCTCCGGCCTATAGTCGCTGAAAAAATCGCCGACGCACTGCAGCAGTCTCTCGCCCGCCTCCAGCAGGCGCCCCGGATAGCTGTTCCGGGCAGCCAGGTCCAGCTGGTAGCGGATTCGGCGCTGCGAATAGAACTCGACCCACTCGGAGAACCAGCCGTTGGCCTGGGGCGTGCTTCCGATCGTATTGTCCCGCGCCCAGCCAAACTTTTCCGCCAGACACCGATGCTGGCGCGCCAGGCCGAGCCCAAGATCTCTGGCGGTGCCGTGCCGCGATCGTCCGGTCTCGATCCACTCCATGGCTATCCATGCGCAGCCCCCCGTCACGCCGGTCGCGAGGGGGCGCGGCACGCGCAGTGCGTCGGCTGCCAGAAGTTCTTCGAGGCCGTCGTGCTCGGCTTCGAACATCTCCAGGGCGGACGAGGTATTCGTCTTGACGAAGAGGTGCCCGTCGGCGCATGCCAGCCGCCATGCCGAGTTGATGCACCCCCCGGTTACCGGCCGGACGGAGTCGGCGCTGACCTCCAGGCCGGCCGCGGCTCCGATGTCAGCCGCGATCCGTGACCAGTCCTGCATCAGAATGTCTCCGCAATCTCCTCAGCCTCCCGCCGCATACGGGGACCGAACCCGAGCTCATCGTACAATCGGTAGAGCCCCTGCAGATCAGGCCGGCGTCGGGATAGAGTCTTCTCGTCCACGGAGAGCGCCATGTCGGTTTCGATTCGCGTCAGGCGGCGGGCAAGAAAAGCGGTATCCCGGTGTTCCCGCAGTCGATTCGCGATCCCCCGTGCGCCCCGCACGGGCAAGCGCGTCACCGCCTCCAGGTTGTCGAACAGCGATTCGAGAGAGCTGAATTCCCGCATCAGGGCACCAGCGGTTTTGGGACCCACACCGGGGACGCCGGGAATGTTGTCCACGCTGTCTCCCACCAGCGCCTGAAAGTCGGCCATCCGCTCCGGAATGGCCCCGAAACCGGTTTCCACTTCATGGTAGGCGAAACGCCGGTTGTCAACGTAATTCCAGAACTCGTCCCCCGGGCGGAGCAGCTGGGCCAGATCCTTGTCCCGGGTGACGATGACGCTGTTGCGCCCGCAGGATCGCATCCGCACGCTGATTGTGCCGATGATGTCGTCCGCCTCGTATCGGGGATCCGCGAAATGCGTCATGCCGAGCAGACCCGTGATCTGGCGGCAGAAAGTGAACTGCCGTTCCAGTTCCGGCGGCGGCAGTTCCCGGTTGGCCTTGTAATCGGGATAGATGTCGTTTCTGAACGACGTGGTAAGACTCTCGTCGAAAGCCACGGCAACGTGCTGCGGTCGAACCCGCCGCAGGAAATCGCCGAGGAAACCAACATAGCCGTAAACCGCGTTGACCGGATGGCCCTCAGGGTCGGTCATGCTGTCCGGCAGAGAGAACCAGGCCCGAAAAACGAATACGCTGGCGTCGATCAGATAAACCAAGATCCGAATCCGGCAGCCAGGACTCCGGGCGGGCTGGCGGCCCGGCGGTAAGCTTGCATCGAAATCAGGCCGCTCCGGCCTGTCCCGCCGCGCGTGTCAGCCGGGCTCGCATGGGGCTGGTGCGCGGGAAGTGCGCCAGAAGGTATTCCATCTGGTCGGCCAGTACCCGGCGACCCTTTAGATAGATGTACTCCGCATAGGTCGGCGTGAAGGGGACCGCCAGCAATTCCATGCCGGCCTGCTCCGGCGTTCGACCGGCCTTGTGATGATTGCAGCGCCGGCATGCAGTCACCACGTTGGTCCAGACGTCTTTGCCGCCCTGGGAGATAGGTGTCACGTGATCTCTCGAGAGTTCCGATGTGAGGAACTGCATCCCGCAGTAAAGACACAGCGTGCCGTCCCGCTTGAAAAGCGCGAAGTTGTTAAGGGGCGGCGCATAGTTCTCGGATCGGAGCACGCTGATCTGCGGGCTGCCCTGGGTTGCGATGATGGAATTCAGCTCTATGACGGAGCGCTGGCCGCTCCTGGCGCAGATGCCTCCGCGCAGACGCATCAGGGGGCGGCCGCATTCATAAGCCACCTGATCGGTGTGGTACAGACGCACCGCATCCCGGTAGTCCACCCATTCCAGTGGCATACCGGCCACATCCGTGCGCAGTATCTGCTGATCCAGAGTGCCAGCCAAGGAGCGCGTCCCCCGTCAGCGCGTTTTGCCTCGGGGTGTTATTCCAGAACACAGGTCGAAAATCAAACTGCCAAACGCCTTTTCCTACCGGGATCCGCCCTT
>JASFOT010000108.1:0-6989 GCA_050116375.1 Gammaproteobacteria bacterium
GTTAGTACGTGACCCGCTGGAGTGGTCAAAGCAGATCAACAAGGCGCTGTATTTGTTTGGGCAGGACGCCGAGGTGATGTTCGCGTCGCACAGCTGGCCGCGCTGGGGTAATGATCGCATTCAGGAAGTCATGCGATCGCAGCGGGACACCTACGCACATCTCAATAACGGGGTACTGCATCTGGCCAACCAGGGCATCACGATCAATCAGATTCACAATGTGTACGAGGTTCCCGAGAGCCTGCAGCAGCAGTGGTCTGCCCGCAGTTATCATGGTTCGGTCGAACATAACAGCCGCGCAGTCGTCAATCGGTACCTGGGTTACTGGGACGGTAACCCGACAACCCTGATTCCGCTGTCACCCGCGGATTCCGCGCCGCTGTATGTCGAGATGATGGGGGGTGCCGAACCAATCCTGGCGAGGGGCAGGGCGTTATACGAGGAAGGCAAGTACCGACATGCGCAGGAGATCCTCAACAAGCTGGTGTACGCTGAACCGGAGAACCAGGAGGCCAAGGATCTGCTGGCCGACGTGTTTGAGCAGATTGGCTACCAGCAAGAGAGCCCGAGTGTGCGCAATAGCTTCCTGGCTGCAGCATACGAGTTGCGTAACGGGATACCCAGCGGTGCATCACCCAAGACAGGCGGCCCGGATATGATTAGTGCGATGACCACCGGGCTGTGGCTAGATTTCCTCGGTATACGTCTGGACAGCGAGAAGGCAGAAGGTCAGGCGTTCAAGATCAACCTCGTCACGCCGGACAACGGCGAGAAGTTTGTTGTCGAACTGAGTAACGGCACTTTGACAAACATTGCCGGCTTTCAGGCCGATGATGCCGATCTGACTATTTCCATCAATCGCTCGGATCTCGAGAAAACCATGATGGGGGCCATGAGTTTCGATGAACAGATTACTGCCGGCAAGGCAGATCTGAAGGGCGATCGAGAGCCTTACCAACAACTCAAGACCATGCTGGTCCAGTTCGATCTAGGCTTCGAGATGATGCCCGGCACGGGTGCGAGAGATCTGACCCCGAACCAGAAGCCATTCCAGGCAGAACAGCCCGCCAGTAGCGCGGGAGCAGGTTGATTGGCCCAAGGGCGGGCGGCCCCCGGAGCCGTCCGCCTGGGCTTTTCGTGACTGCTGTCAGGGCGTGTTCTCTTTGTCACGTCGATGACGAAAACTGGCCGAGACCCGCCAGTCAGCATCAGCGTCGAAGACGACGATTCGCTGAAGCCGTCATGTGAAAACCTCCAACTCTGCAGGGAAGGGGGGCTGGTGTCAGTTTTCCAGTTTTTCAGCGTGACGCGCCCTGCATCCGGCGCGTCGCCCGGGTCTGGCGCGGCATCTGGGGGCAGGCCGGGGAACTCTAATTCTCGTCTGAAAATCGAATAACCCCCATTTCCTCAAACTCTGAGCCGCCTGTAGGCTCGAGAATCAGAAGATCAAGGTGTCTCAGCAGCTCAAAAGACACTGCGCTGATGTTCGGTTCGTGGGTCACCAAGACCAGATTTTCACGACCGGAATAAGACCCAATGACTTTGCTGAGTTCCAGCGTCTGGCGCTCGGCTTCTTCCGGTTCCAGGACCTCCAGGAGTGACAGATAGCCCGCAGGGTCTGCTTCGCCAAAGGCTAATTGCGCGGTTTCAGTGGTACGACAGAATGGACTGTGAAGAACCTGGGATACCGGCACCCGGTGTTGAGCGAATTTACGGCCGATCTCTCGAGCTTGCCGCTTCCCCTGGAGGGAGAGGTTTCTCTCGCGTCTGCATGATGGATCTCGAACCAAAGGACTGCCGGCGTCAGCGCCCACTTTGACAGGCGCATGGCGCATTAATACAACTTTCCCGCCTTCCTCAAGGGCAGACCAAAGAGCCTCGCTCGCATGAGTGCCACGGGGAAAGAAAACCACGAGGGACAACGCAAGAAAAGAACAGATTCTGGAAAGACAATAGGAATTCGGCGCCCAATGCTTAGTCATGTCCGTGTCGACCTGAAAATCCAGATGAGAAAGACCTGTCAAAGGCCAGGTGCTCGCCTTCCTTTGGGTTCATTATCTATTACCTAAAGAAGCCCCAATCCACATATATTGCCTGGAATGACAAACCTCGGTGTGCTTTTCCCAATGGTGCGCGAGCATGCTGTGCAGTGTGCGTATACAAGGAAAAGGTCGCCCTCAGGCGACCTCTCGTAAGCCCCAGACGGGCTTTCAGGAATGTGGGTCCCCGGGGCGGACTCGAACCACCTTCCAGGTGATGCGTCAACGGTTGACCGGGCCGGCTCCGGCTGGCCAGTCCTCGTGTTCGCGACCGCCTTGGATTTCGTGATCTAATGAATTCTGGAAAAAGAAGGAAAACGCGGACAGCCGATGGCACGTCTTGTACTCGGTAATAAATGGGCCCGCGCTTCCAAAGGGCGACCGTGGCTGCACCGAATTTTGTGGCGGACGGAGGCCATGCTTATCTCAGCCGGCCTCCGACTCTGCAGTCTCCTGCCGGTAGATCGAGCCAGCGCAATGGGACGCCGCCTGATGACGGCGATTGGCCCCAGGCTGGGAAAGCACAACAAGTTCAAGGAAATTCTTCAGATTGGCTTTCCAGAGAAGTCGCCGGAAGAACTGGAGGGCCTGGTGGTCGCCGTCTGGGGCAACGTGGGTGCCGTAATGGCAGAGTACAGTCATCTGAAGACCATCTGTGTGAGGCAAGCAGATGAGCGGCTCGAGATCGAGACCCCGTCGTCTACGTGGGAATATCGGGACGGGCAGCGACCCGCTATTTTCGTAGCAGCACATCTCTCCAATTTCGAGATATGCGCCGGGGCCATACGGAAAATCGCAGGGCCTGTGACCCTCGTTTACAAGCCTCTGAAGAATCCATGGCTCGATGAAAGGCTGGCGAAGTACCGGCAGTCGATGGGCTGCGACCTGTTAAGTAGTGAAGAGGGGGCGGGGGCATTGCTTCGTGAGCTTCGCGCCGGCCGGTCCATCGGGCTGGTGATGGACCAGCGACATGCCGGGGGCAAGTCGATGCCGTTCTTCGGAGTTATGAAGCCCACCACTCTAGTACCGGCCCGCCTTGCCCTCCGGTGCGGGGCAGACCTGATTCCGGTTCGTGCCGAGCGGCTCGAGGGTAGTCGGTTTCGGATAACGTTTTTTGAACCGATAACGCCGGGTGATCCGCAAGAGCCCGAGATGGAGCGAGCGCTGCGGATGACATCCGCGGTAAACCGCCTGTTCGAGCAATGGATCCGCGCCTGCCCTCACGACTGGTTGCCGATGAGGCTTGCAAAAGCGAAGGATCAGCAGAGTCGTGGACCAGCATGCTGAAGCCAGCCGAATACCGGCATGCCCGCTAGCATATAGCGGCAATGAGGTTCACGGTCCGATTGATCTGCCGGTGATCCTTTCACAACGAAAAGGCCAATCTCAGGCGACCTCTTGTAAGCCCAGGACGGGCTTCTGGAATTTGGCTCCCCGGGGCGGACTCGAATCCTCAGTTATCGGCGCAATCTTCAGGGGATCAGTACCCCATATAAATTGCGATTAGGCCGATGGTGTTATTCATGCCGTGGGCCAGCGCCGGTGGCCAAATACTGCCGCGCGCTATAAGAGCCAACGAGCCGTACACCAGGCCGCTGGTCACAGTTCCCGCGACTCCCACCGGTCCCTGGTAGGCGTGGACGAGGCCAAAGACAGCGGCCTGAAGCACCAGCGCAATCACGAAGGCGCCCCGGGTATGTCCCAGTGCACAGGCGATACCTCGCAGAAGAAGCACACGAAAGGCGATCTCTTCACCGAATGCTGCTGTCAGCCAACTGAATGCTAGCATTGACAGAAGCGTGGGCAGAGAACCGTGAATCTCGGAAAAACGTTGCAAATTGCGCTGGACCCCAAAAAACTCTTCCCAAACAGGCTCTATCACAACGCCATTCAGCTGCAGCAGTGCGACGCCCGCCAACGCTAAAGGGATATGTGACAGCAGGTGAAACTTGGGCTCAAAGCCGAGGTCACGAACAGGAATGCCGATCCTGATGAAGACAATGGCCGCTGATATTGTCACCCCTATGTAAATCAGGGTGGCGTGGCCGGTTAGAGATCCGGCAAGCCCACCACTACCAGTTTGTAGGCGCAGCCACGCAATGCCAAGTAAGCCTATGGCGAAGCTGGCGACAGCGGCGCGGACTTTACAGGTCATGAATGGTCTCCGTGTCGTTCGGACATGGCCGCCCCCAAGAGCGTAGATTACAGCCAACCTGGAAAGTGTTCCCGTAATAATGGGACGTTGCGATTCTTCCATATGACACTGACAGGGCGGCTTACGATGGCCCGAGGACGTCTTAAGATTCTCTCTCAAAGTGGCACACGTCGTAACAGAAGTGGCCGGAGCTTCGCCAACAAAAAAGGCCGCCCTCAGGCGACCTTCTTCAGGAATTTGGCTCCCCGGCGCGGACTCGCACTACCGACCAATTGAATAAAAAACTAGCGAGAGTACTTGTCGGCACGGAAAGCCGTAACGGCCAGGGTCCAACACCACCGTAACGATTGCCAGTCGTTATTGCCGGCAGCTAATAGTTGCCTCCGGTCCAAGTCCGGAGACGAGGCTAATGTCGGCTATCGACAGAGACATCTCACCTCGGGTCGTGATTAACAACGGCGTGTCGACCTTCTGGATATCCAGCCCCCCCGCGGCAAAACACTCAAGGTCAATGGAAAGTCGAACCCATTGCTGGGGGGTAAGCGCCTTGAGCAGTTTCGTTATATCTGCGTTCGAGGCACAGGGGTATCCGCAACCCATTTTGATCAGTACTTTCTTCGTTGGCTTTTTTTCGACTTTGAGAATCACGACCAGCGCTGATTGCTCATCGAGGTGCTGCGTATAGTCGACGGGAGTTTCATGTGCCATGAAAAACTGCGCTTCGCCCCCGCCGTTCCAGTCAGCCCTTATTGCCTTTTCTTCAGCATGGAGTTCCGCCCTGAGGTAGCCAGAGGCACTGCTGATAGGCTCGCCGACGACCATCGTATCCCACTGTTTCTTGTCGCCGATTAACATCACATGTCCCTCGCTCGGAATCCCATTCGCGAGAATTGCCTCGTCTCCCACGACCACTCCAGGAATAGTCGACAGAGAGGCAACCAAGAGGACTTGTAGAAGGTACGCAGTGATCCTGTGTGGTGACTCGACACGACTGAGCATTCAACGACCCTTTATTCAGTCTGCGGTCTGCGTTGTAGGAAATGCAGAGAAATACGGCTGATTTCCAGGCTCTATCTGGGTATTGCAACCGCTGGGTCGGGGTTTTTTAGCAAAAAGTGACAGGGCTAGCAATCAAGTGCTGAACTGAAGAGGAGGAGCAACAAAAAAGGCCGTCCTCAGGCGACCTTCTTCTGTGGTTATCGACAGATAGCTTACAGAATGTTCCGGACACATGGTTTACACATTACGGCATTTGGGGGAGCGCCCGGATGCCATGGAATGAGTCTAAACCGATGGATGAGAGACTTCGTTTCATAGCCAGGCTCCTGGAAGGCGAGAAGATGGCACCGCTGTGCCGGGGGTTCGGCATCAGCCGGGTCACCGGCTACAAGATCTTCAACCGCTACAAGGACTGCGGGCTCCACGGCCTGAATGACCGCAGTCGGGCACCGTATCGGCAGGCCAACCGCCTGCCATACCAGGTCGAGCGGACCATTCTGGGGATCAAGAAGGAACACCCGTCCTGGGGCGCGCGTAAGATCCGCGACAAACTGGTTCGCCAGTTCCCGATGATCCCCACGCCCGCCGTGAGCACCCTCCATGCGGTGCTCGACCGGAACGGTCTGGTGAAGCGCAAGAAGCGACGACGCCACAAGGCCCAGGGAACGCCGCTGGTCGGAGCTCACGAGCCCAACGGCCTGTGGTGCGCCGACTACAAGGGCGAGTTCATGCTCGGTAACCGCCAGTACTGCTATCCGCTCACCGTCTCCGATTATCGCTCCCGCTATCTCCTGGCCTGCGAGGGCGTGAAGTCCACCAAGTCCGACTTCGCCTTTACCGTTTTTGAAAGGGCTTTCAGGGACTTCGGCCTGCCGCAGGCGATCCGCACCGATAACGGCGTGCCCTTCGCCTCCGGCAACGCCCTGTTCGGCCTCACCCGGCTCGCCGTCTGGTGGTTGCGCTTAGGCATCCGCCTGCAACGCATCAAGCCCGGTCATCCCGAACAGAACGGCCGCCACGAACGGATCCACCTGACCCTCAAGCAGGAAGCCACCCAGCCCGCCGCCTTCAACTTCCTGCAGCAGCAGGAACGCTTCGACCACTTCATCGGGGTTTGCAACTACCAGCGACCCCATCAGGCCCTCGACGGCGCCTACCCGGGTGATCTGTATACACCTTCAGCCCGCGTCTACGAGCCGCCAGGCGCGCCAGACTACCCGTTCCACGATCGCGCTATCCGCGTCACCCGCTGCGGTCGCATCTGCATCGGCCGACGCAAGATCAACCTCTCGACCGCCTTCGCCGGCCAAACCGTGGGCGTCAGAGAGGTCGAGGACCAGATCTGGCAGGTCTCCTTCCTGGAGTATGATCTGGGATACTTCGACAACGAAAAGGGCCGGGTGGAACCCGGCCCTAATCCGTTCGCCCCGGACAAAGTGTTAACTATGTGTCCGGAATAAGGTGTAAACCATGTGACCGGAATACACCTTCGAGAATTTGGCTCCTCGGGGCGGACTCGAACTGCCGACCAGGTGTTGGCAGTCACTGTTCCACTTTTTCTTCTCTGGAAAGCCCAAAAATCCCCTGTGCGTTGCAGCTAGATTATTTCCTTGTCTATGAGCTGTCGACGTTCAGCCTGCTCGCGAGATTTTGCCTATATTCAGGTAATCAAAGTCACTCATACAAGGCACGGCACGGAAGAATCGGGTGCAAAGGAGGAGGGCGATGTCAAGGCGACTTTCCATTCTAGCGGCGGTGAGTCTATTGCTCGGCTGGGGTGGGGCGGCCCTGGGGGA
>JASFOT010000109.1:0-6985 GCA_050116375.1 Gammaproteobacteria bacterium
TGAAGACCGTCGAGTTCCTGAGCGGTCGGGACATTCCGGTCTGCGCGCATATCGGCCTGACGCCCCAGTCCGTGCACAAACTCGGCGGATTCAAGGTGCAGGGCCGGGAGCAAGGGGCTGTCGAGAGAATGATTTCCGAGGCGAGAGCCCTGGAGGAGGCCGGCGCGGACATCGTCTTGCTGGAGTGTGTCCCGGCTGCTGTCGGCGCGGCAGTCCGCGGAGCGCTCCGGGTACCCGTCATCGGTATCGGGGCCGGGCCGGATGTGGACGGCCAGATCCTTGTGCTCTACGACATCATCGGGCTTACGCCGGGACGCAAGCCTCGTTTCGTTCGCGACTATTCCGTGGAGACGAAAAATCCTCTTGAGGCCGTCCGGGCTTACGTCGGATCCGTGAAGGATGCCAGCTATCCGGCGGAGGAGCACTGCTTCAGCTGAACTCCGGAGAGGCTGTCGCTGACGTTTTCGACATGGAGATATACACCAAGATCAACCAGCTCAGGGCCGCCGTACGCGCCTGGCGCCGGCAGGGACAGGTCATCGGGTTCGTTCCCACCATGGGCAATCTCCACAAGGGACACCTCTCCCTGATCGAAGTGGCGCGCCGGCGTTCCGACAGGGTCGTCGCCAGCATATTCGTCAATCCCCTGCAGTTCGGCGAGGGAGAAGATTATTCGAATTATCCCCGCACGGAAGAACGGGACCAGGCGCTGCTTGAAGAGAACAGGTGCGACGGACTGTTCATGCCGTCCGTCCCGGAGCTTTACCCGGAGGGAGGAATGCCTGTCACCATTGTCGAAGTGCCGGAGCTGTCCAATATTCTCTGCGGCGCACACCGCCCGGGACATTTCAGGGGCGTTGCGACCGTGGTCGCGAAACTTTTCAATCTGGTGGAGCCTGATCTGGCGGTTTTCGGAGAGAAGGATTATCAGCAACTGGTGGTAATCCGAAGAATGGTCGAGGATCTCTGTTTCCCCGTCGAGGTCGTGGGCGCCCCGACGGGACGAGAGCCGGACGGGCTTGCCATGAGCTCCCGTAATCAGTACCTCACGGATTCTGAACGTCGGATCGCTCCCGCCCTCTATCGTGAACTGCAGCGGGCGGCAGCCGCGGTGTCGGCGGGCGAGAACGATTTCCCCGGGATCTGCCGGGCGGCGCTGGGAGTTCTTCGGGAGGAGGGTTTCAGGCCGGATTATTTCGAGATCCGAAGGGCGTCGGATCTGGCCGATGTCGCCGACGAGGATCGTGATCTGGTGATCCTGGTGGCCGCCCGTCTCGGAAAGGCTCGCCTGATCGATAACGTCCGGGTCGATTCGCCCCGCTAGCAGACAGGACGCGTCGCCGCGAGCTCGTGGCTGGCTCGATCCTTATGACGGGCTAACGCCCACTGGACATGCTCCCGGACAATCGGTGAAGGGTCATCGAGGCGGGATTCCAGCGCCGTCACGATCTCCGGACCGGTGGGGCAGTTGCCCAGCGCCACCGCCAGGTTCCGGAGCCAGCGTTCGTGACCGATACGGCGGATCGCGCTGCCCTCGGTCAACGCCAGGAACTCGTCTTCCGTCCAGCTGAACAGCTCCACCAGCGACGGAGCGTCCAGGGAGTGCCGGACACGGAAATCCGGTTCCGCCGCGCTTCGGGCAAATTTGTTCCACGGGCAAAACAGCTGACAGTCGTCACAACCGTAGATTCGGTTGCCCATCGGCACGCGAAATTCCTCAGGGATGCTGCCCCGGTGCTCGATGGTCAGGTAGGAAATACACCTCCTGGCGTCCAGTTCCCAGGGGCCGACAATGGCGTCGGTAGGGCAGACGTCCATGCAGGCGCGGCAGGTGCCGCAGTGTTCAGTCCCGGGTTCGTCGACCGGCAGTTCGAGATCCGTGTAGATCTCCCCCAGAAAGAACCACGAGCCGGCGTCCCGGTGGATCAGATTCGTGTGCTTGCCGATCCAGCCCAGGCCCGCGTTTCGCGCCAGCGCTTTCTCCAGAACCGGTGCGCTGTCCACGAATGCCCTGTATGAGAAATCTCCCACGGCGTCAGTGATGCGGTCAGCCAGCTTCTGAAGCCGGTTCCGCATGACCTTGTGATAATCGCGGCCGAGAGCGTAACGGGAGATATATCCCTGCCGCGGGTTGCAGAGGACCTTCTCGGGATCGGCGGCGGCCGGGGGCAGGTAGTCCATGCGCGCGGAAATAACGGTGACGGTTCCCGGGAGAAGATCCCCGGGCCGGCTGCGTTTGCGACCGTGCCGCTGCATGTAGGCCATCCCGCCGTGGCGGCCGTGGCGGAGCCATGCGTCCAGTCGCGCTTCATCGTCGGACAGGTCGGTCCCCGTGAAACCGATCTGCTGAAAGCCAAGCTCGTATCCCCACGAGCGGATGCGGTTCACCAGCGCGGCCCGTTCCCGTTCGCCAAGTTGTTCCTTTCGTCCCATGACAATCCCGATGGAACGGCGAAGTGCCCAGTATAATCGTTGTCATGAGCACGCTTCCTGAATTGCTGTACGCGCCCGCACAGGTCCGGGAGCTCGATCGACGGGCGATCGAGGAGCAGGGGATCCCCGGCTATTCACTGATGACCCGAGCCGGCACATTTGCCTACAGGTTGATTCGTGATCGGTGGGGCAGCCGCAAACTGGTGGTGGTCTGCGGAGCCGGCAATAACGCCGGGGACGGTTACGTGATCGCCCGACTTGCCCTGGCCGACGGCATTTCCGCCGAGGTGATTTTTCTCGTCGAGCCGGATCGACTGAAGGGAGACGCGGCAAGGGCGGCAGCGGACTATGGTGAGGCCGGTGGCCGGTGGCGGCCTTTCGATGGTGATCTGCCGGATAACGCCCTCATCGTCGATGCCCTCCTGGGTACCGGTCTCGACCGGCCGGTGAGCGGCCAGTTCGCAGATGCGGTCGAGGCGATCAACAGAAATACGGGTCCGGTGATGGCCGTTGACGTGCCCAGCGGTCTGAACGCCGAGACCGGGGCGGTGATGGGCGCAGCGGTGCGCGCCGACGTCACGGCGACTTTTGTGGGCATGAAGAGCGGGCTGTTGACGGGCCGAGGTCCGGATTTGTGCGGGCATGTTATCTACGACTCCCTGGGCGTGCCCGCCACGGTCTTTGACGGTGTGCCGGTGAAGGCCCGCCGAATCACGGACAGCGAACTGCGAAGCCATCTCGAACCCAGGCCGAGGGACGCGCACAAGGGTATTTCCGGTCATGTGCTGATTGTTGGGGGCGGCGAGGGAATGCCCGGCGCCGCCCGATTGGCTGGCGAGGCCGCGCTGCGGGCGGGCGCAGGCCTGGTCAGCGTGGCAACGCGGCCGGAACACGTGGCTGCGGTGGTCGCAGGCCGGCCTGAACTGATGTGCCGCGGGTTGACGGACAGCCGCGATCTGGCGCCCATGGTCGAGCGGGCGACCACCATCGCGGTCGGTCCCGGCCTGGGTCAGACGGACTGGTCGCGGGAAATGTTCGAAGCGGTGCTGTCCACGGACAGAACCCTGGTGGTGGACGCCGACGGTCTGAATTTGCTGGCTTCAAAGCCCTCGGCCCGGGGCAACTGGATCCTGACTCCCCATCCCGGCGAGGCGGCCCGATTGCTGGGTCAGGATACGAGGGCGGTTCAGGATGATCGTTTCGCGGCTGCCGCGGCGCTGGTGGAAGAATATGACGCCGTGGCCGTATTGAAGGGTGCCGGCTCCCTGGTGGCCGATCCTGGCGGAGAAACGGGGCTGTGCACAGCGGGTAATCCGGGCATGGCCGTGGCAGGAATGGGGGATGTGTTGACGGGCGTCATCGGAGCCCTGGTGGCGCAAGGACTCGATACGGCCGAGGCTGCCCGGCTCGGCGTCCTGATTCACGCACGGGCGGGCGACGAAGCGAGCCGGGTCGGCGAGCGTGGCATGATGGCTTCGGATCTTTTCCCATGGATTCGGCACCACGCGAATCCCTGAGCCTCGATCTGGCGGATGCGAAGGCCACCGAAACGCTCGGAGGCCGCATCGCCGAGGCGCTTCGTGGGCGTTCCGGCCACTGGTTTGTGACGCTGCAGGGCGGACTGGGTGCCGGAAAGACGACGCTGGTCCGTGGGATTCTGAGGGGGCTCGGGCACCGCGGGCGGGTTCCCAGTCCCACGTACACCCTCATCGAACCCTACCGGGCGGCTGACCGGCCTGTTTTTCACGTGGACCTGTATCGACTTGCGGATCCGGAAGAACTCGAGTACCTGGGTTTCCGGGAACTGTTCAGGGGCGACGCCATCGTGCTCGTCGAGTGGCCCGAGCGGGCCGGCGGCGACCTTCCCGCGCCGGACCTGCAGATTTCACTGGATATCACGGGGGCGGGCCGGGCAGCGACGATCCGCGCGGTGTCGGAAAGAGCCCGGGGACTGCTTGTCGATCTCGGCGGCATTGCGGGCTAGGACGCGCACAGAATCCCTAGAACCCTTCATAACTGTCGGCTGTATCCCGCTATTTTATAGACGAATATTGCAAGCTAACCGCTAGTTTGGTTAAAGTGGCCGCGAGTTATCGTGACGAAGCAACTGAAATGCCTGGAAAAATATTCAGGTTTGCCCTCCTGGCTGCAAGTCTGCTCCCCGTCGGAGCCTTCGCAGCGGGTTCCGTGGACGTGCGGGGCGTGCGGCTATCCGGGGACGGCGCCAACACGCGCCTCGTCGTCGAGCTGAGCTCACCCGTCAGCCATACCCTGTTTGCGCTGGAAAATCCGCCGAGAATCGTGCTCGATCTCCACGGCGTCCGTATCGACCGCGATCGTTTGAGAATGCCCGCCGGTCAGGGGCCAATCGTGAAACTCCGCTCGGCGAACCGGGACAACGGTGACGCCCGTATCGTCATGGATCTGTCCTCCTCGACCAAGGCGCGCAGCTTCATGGTGCCCCCGGACGGATCCCACGGTCATCGGATGGTGATCGACCTGGAAGGGCGAACCCCGGCGGGATCGACCGTCGCCACCAAGAGCGTTGCCGGTCAGGGCCGTGACCTCGTTATCGCCATCGATGCCGGCCACGGCGGGAAAGACCCGGGAGCCATCGGCCGGAGAGGCACCCGGGAGAAGGACGTCGTGCTCCAGATCGCACGGCGGCTGGCCGAAAAGATCAACGCAGAGCCGGGGATGCGGGCCTATCTCACCCGCGACGGCGACTACTTTCTGGCCCTGCGCCAGCGGATGGATCGCGCCCGGGCGCAGCGTGCGGATCTCTTCGTTTCCATCCACGCGGACGCCTTCAAGAACCGCGAGGCCCGGGGTTCGTCCGTTTATGTTCTGTCGACGAAGGGCGCCACCGACGAAGCGGCGCGCTGGCTGGCTGAAAAGGAAAATTCAGCGGATCTGGTCGGTGGCGTGAGCCTCGACGACAAGGATCACATGCTGGCGTCCGTGCTGTTGGATCTGTCCCAGTCCGCAGCCATCGATGCCAGCGCTCAGGTCGCCGAGCGGGTGATAAACAATCTGGCAGGCGTAGGTGCCCTGCACAGGAAGGATGTGCAGCGTGCAGGCTTCCTCGTTCTCAAGTCTCCGGACATTCCGTCGATCCTGGTGGAGACCGCGTTCATTTCCAATCCGTCCGAAGAAAAGCTGCTGACCACCCGCCGTCACCAGGACCGGCTGGCAGCCGCCATCATGCGCGGCATTCGCGCCTACGTGTATGACAATCCCCCACCGGGCAGTCTCATCGCGATGCGCGGGTCTCGGCCGGCGGACGGTGTGCAGCACGTAATCGTGCGCGGCGACACCCTCTCCGGCATTGCCAGCCGCTACAGGGTCAGTCTCAACGCTCTCCGGCGCTACAACGGCCTCAAGGGCGATCGTATTCGCATCGGTCAGGTGATTCGGATCCCGAACACCAGCGGATCCTGACATCCAAACCGGGCAGCGACCCGGCGAATCAGCCACTTTTCCGGTATCCTCCGGTCGTCATCATGTCGATCCGAGAACTGCCTCCCCAACTGGTCAATCAGATCGCTGCCGGCGAGGTCGTCGAGCGGCCCGCCTCCGTGCTGAAAGAGCTACTGGAAAACAGCCTGGATGCCGCCGCGAGGAAGGTGGACATCGAGGTGGAGGGTGGTGGCCTCAGGCTGTGCCGAGTCCGGGACGACGGCACTGGCATCCCCGGAGCCGAGCTCGAGATGGCCCTCGCCAGGCATGCCACCAGCAAGATCGCATCCCTGGACGATCTCGAACGGGTCGCAACGCTGGGGTTCAGGGGAGAGGCGCTTCCCTCCATCGCCTCCGTATCGCGACTGGTACTGACCTCACGGCACGGCGAAGAGGAGGCCGGCCGACGGATCCGGGCCGAAGGGGGCCACGTCGAGCCCGGTCAGCCGGCCCCCCATCCGCGCGGCACCACGGTGGAGGTCCGTGATCTCTTCTACAACACGCCGGCCCGAAGAAAGTTCATGCGGACCGAGAGGACCGAGTTCGGCCACCTGGACCGGCTGGCCCGGCGTATCGCGCTGAGCCGGCATGACGTGGCATTCCGTCTGGTCCATAACCGGCGTGCGGTAATGGATCTCCGGCAGGCTCATGACCAGGAGAGCCGACAGCGCCGCCTGCAGGAAGTCTGCGGCCAGGAATTCGTGGGGCACAGTCTGTTTCTCGATCACGAAGCCTCGGGCATGCGTTTGTGGGGGTGGCTGGGGCTGCCCACGTTCTCCCGTGCCCAGGCGGACATGCAGTATTTCTATCTCAACGGACGGATGATCCGGGACAAAGTGGTGGGACATGCGATTCGCGCAGCCTACGCGGACGTGCTCTATCACGGCAGACAGCCCGCCTACGTCCTGTATCTCGAGATGGATCCGGCGGCCGTTGACGTCAACGCTCACCCGACAAAACACGAAGTCCGCTTCCGCGATTCCCGAATGATCCACGGCTTTCTGTCGAGTACCGTGGAAAGGGCTCTATCGGGCAGCCGTCCGCGAGAAGGGGCTGCCGGCGCCGTTCCGGTCAGCCGCAGGGAGGAAACGGG
>JASFOT010000110.1:0-6962 GCA_050116375.1 Gammaproteobacteria bacterium
ATTGCGTACGAATGACAGGACCTTTCTCATGGCCTCGTCCACCGGGAGACCGCCCTGCAGATCCTGCTTGCGAAGCTTGTGGACGGTGACCGATTCAGGGTGCAGTTCTTCCGGCGGACCGAGGGTGAGATCGAGGGCCTCGCTGGTACGGATCCGGCAGCCGTCCACCACCACCGCCCCAACGGAAATGATGGAGTCGTTCTTGGGGTCCAGGCCCGAGGTCTCGCAATCCAGGCTCACCACTTCGTCGCCCTGGTAGGACTCGAACAGTTCAGCCCAGTCGCCGTGCCTGTGCCGGCGACGGTCCAGGGCGATTCTCAGCGGCCGGAGCACGCCGTGTCCTCCGGCCTCATGAGCAGCTCAGGCGATGACGGGTTCAGCAAGGACACCAACACACCCGCGTCATCGCTGCAGGTGAAGCCGGCGGGCCAGGGAGGACTGGAAGCTTTTCACGATGGTCAGCGCCCGGTGCAGGTGTTCGCGATCGAGCCGCGACATGCCGTCCATGCGAACCCGGTTGTCCGGCTTGCGACCGGCGGCTACGGCGTCGAGCTGCTGCCGCAGACGCAGCATCATCAGGGTTTCCAGGGCGGATTCCAGGTCTTCCCCCGTTGAAGGCGCAAGCGCGCCCCGGCCGACCAGGATACGAATCCTGCGGAAAGTATTGGTCTCCTCGATTCCCGCGTGGAGAGCGAGACTCCTCACGCCGTGGACGATGGGGAAAATGCCTCCCTTTTTGACGTCCACGCCCTTCTTTCCCTGTCGCACCCGTCCGAACAGATTCAGCGGAACGTTGAAGCGGATCACCGGATGGGCGAAGTTCGAAACGAAGCCTGCATCCGCCTGGAAACGATCGAGAAACCAGTCGCGTACCGAATAGAAAAGATCCACGTTGCCCGTGATCGGGTGGGCATCGGAAAACGCGGTGATGTTGAGCATGGCATCCCCGTCCGCGCGACGGATCCAGCGATCCAGCTTGTCCCGCCACTCGGACACAGTCATCACCCAGTCAGGATTGCTCACCATGAAATTGCCGGGACAGGGCGGATAGCCGAGCCGCTTGAGCTCGGCAGAGAACTGTTTCAGATATTTCTCTCGATCCGGCCACTCCAGACCGTCCTCCATGACGACGGCATTATCCTGATCGGTCTTCAGAATCTGTTCGCCCCTCCCCTCGCTGCCCATCACGATCAGGCACACTTTGTCGAGCATTTCAGACGGGACGCACATGGAGAACACCTGGCTCATGAGCCGGCCGTTCAGGGCAGCCAGAAGCGCCACGATCCGGTCCACGCTGACGCCCCGGTCCACCAGGCCGCGGGTCAGCCGTTCCGTTGCCGCCGAGACTTCCTCCAGCTCCTCCATACTCCCGGCACGCTCGATGCGGATACCCAGGGAATGGGACTGGGTGGAAAAGAGCCCGAGGACGTCCGTAATGTCGAGGATCCCCACCAGTTCGTCGCCGTCCAGTACCACCAGGCGCTCGATATGGGACCGCGTCATGCGGATCAGGGCGTCGAAGAGATACTCGTCGGGCCCGATGGAAATCAGATCCCAGCTGGCGATCCGGCCCATGGGCGTCGCCAGGCCGTCATCCGATTCCGCGGCCTTGAGGAGATCCGTACCCGTCACCATGCCGATGCCCCGATCGCCGCGCACCAGAATGCAGTCCGCCTCACGGCGCCGGATGATGGTGACCCCTTCCGCCGCCGGGGTATCTGCCGGAAAAACCACGGCCCGTCGAATGGTGGCGTCCTCGACGCGGGCAAGCGCAAAGGTATCGGAGTCGGTCCGGGAGGCGTCCAGTCGGAGGCTGGAAGAAAACTCTCCGGACATGGCCTGCCGGAATGCCTTGTTGTCCTTCACCAGGTCCGCGACGGTCTCCGCCCCCACGGACAGGCAGGCGGTCTCCTCCAGCGCCACGAAACGCCGGCTGGTGTCGCCGTTCACGAAATCACGGGGCCCTACCAGTTCGTCAGGTCCGTACAGACGGGAACCGCCGCTCTCGTCCTGCGCCTGGGCCTCGACGCGGCCACGCAGAACCAGGTACATGTGGCTCCATTGTTCACCCGACTCGCGCAGGACTTCATTCTGCTGGAAGCGCGCCACGTCCACCGCCTGGCGGAGACGCTGGCGCTCTCCCGCGTCCAGGGTGCTGAGTGGCGGTTCGGAGAAATCGAAAAAACCAGTCATGGGATTAAGAATTCAGTGTGTCCGAGGCCGACGCCCTGAAATGCGCTGACCCCGGCTTCAAGGGACCGGACAGAACAAAGGGACGACGGCGTCCTGTTGCCCAATTGTCCCAAAATCGATCCTCCGAGGATACACGCCCGCGGCCGGGCAGGGACCACTGCGGAGATATTAGCCAATGGTCTAATGCGGGAAGCCGGACCGTTCAGACCATGGTCTAATGGTCGCCCAACATACGAAAGGGAACACTGGCCGTCGGACCCGATCGAGGGTGAAAACGGCTTTCGAACTGCTTTGGAGGGGTCATTCTCATGAGCGAACAACACGTCTATCCCGTGCCGCCTGAGGTAGCGGCTGCGGCCCATTGCGATAACGAAAAATACCTGGAGATGTACAAGCGCTCGGTAGAGGATCCTGAGGGCTTCTGGGACGCCCAGGGCCGCCGCATCGACTGGATCAAGCCCTACTCCAAGGTCAAGGATGTCTCTTTCGCCCGGAACGACGTCCACATCCGGTGGTTCGAGGACGGCACGCTCAATGCTTCGGCCAACTGTCTGGACCGGCACCTGGAAAGCCGCGGGGACCAGACAGCCATCATCTGGGAGGGCGATGATCCCTCCGACGATCGCCACATCACCTACCGGGAGCTCTACGAGGAAGTCTGCCGGCTGGCCAACGGCCTCAAGAGCCTCGGAATCGGGCGGGGCGACATGGTGACCATCTACATGCCCATGATTCCGGAGGCCGCGGTGGCGATGCTGGCCTGTGCCCGTATCGGGGCGCCGCACTCGGTGGTTTTCGGCGGTTTCTCGCCGGATGCGCTGGCCGGGAGAGTCGAGGACTGCGAGGCAAAGGCCGTCATCACGGCGGACGAGGGCCTGAGGGGTGGTCGCAAGGTTCCCCTGAAGAAGAACGTGGACACGGCCGTATCGGAGAACGATCTGCCGACACTCGAGAAAGTGATCGTCGTCAGGCGGACCGGCGGCGACGTCGCCTGGAACGACGACCGGGACGTCTGGTACCACGAACTCACGGAGGGGCAGTCGACTGACTGCGCGCCGGAAGAAATGAACGCGGAGGACCCGCTGTTCATCCTCTACACCTCCGGATCCACCGGCAAGCCCAAGGGAGTCCTTCACACCACCGGCGGCTACATGGTTTACACCTCCATGACGCACGAGTACGTCTTCGATTACCGGGACGGGGAAATCTACTGGTGCACGGCCGACGTGGGTTGGATTACCGGACACAGCTACATCGTCTACGGCCCCCTGGCCAATGGCGCCACGTCCCTCATGTTCGAGGGCGTGCCGAACTATCCGGATTTCTCCCGTTTCTGGCAGGTGGTGGACAAGCACAAGGTCTCGATTTTCTACACGGCACCCACGGCGATACGGGCGCTGATGCGCGAAGGCAACGATCCCGTCAAGAAGACGGATCGTGGCAGCCTGCGCCTGCTGGGCACGGTGGGCGAGCCCATCAACCCGGAAGCCTGGGAGTGGTACTACCACGTGGTCGGCGAGGATCGCTGCCCCATCGTGGACACCTGGTGGCAGACGGAAACCGGCGGCATCCTGATCACGCCGCTGCCAGGCGCCACGGATCTCAAGCCCGGCTCCGCGACCCGTCCGTTCTTCGGGGTCGAGCCGGCGCTGGTGGACGGAGAAGGCACGACTCTGGAAGGCGCCAACGAGGGTAATCTGGTCCTGCTCGACAGCTGGCCGGGGCAGATGCGCACGGTCTACGGCGATCACGAAAGATTCGTGCAGACCTACTTCTCCACTTTCGACAACATGTACTTCACCGGTGACGGCGCCCGTCGCGACGAGGACGGCTTCTACTGGATCACCGGACGGGTCGATGACGTGCTCAACGTCTCCGGGCACCGGATGGGCACGGCAGAGATCGAGAGCGCTCTCGTGGCTCACCCGAAGGTGGCCGAAGCTGCCGTGGTGGGCTATCCCCACGACATCAAGGGCCAGGGCGTTTACGTGTACGTGACGCTGCTGCAGGGCGAGGATCCCAGCGACGAACTGCTCAAGGAGTTGAAGCAGTGGGTACGCAAGGAGATCGGGCCCATCGCGACGCCGGATATCATCCAGTTCACGCCGGCGCTGCCAAAAACCCGATCCGGCAAGATCATGCGCCGCATACTGCGGAAGGTGGCCGCCAACGAGTACGGCAGCCTGGGCGACACCTCGACCCTGGCAGATCCGGGCGTCGTGGACGAGCTGATCGAAAAGCGCAAGACGCTGGGCTAGCCGCTCCGGGGATCTGCGCAGGGAAATGCAGCAAAGTCTCCGGATTATCGTTGCGGACGATCACCCGCTCTTCCGGGAGGCTCTTCAGCAGGCGCTGGGAAATCTCTTCGAGAGCGTGAGTTTTGTCGAGGCCGACTCCTTCGATTCGCTGCAGGGAGTGACCGCAGACAACGAGGATGCGGACCTGATCCTGCTGGACCTGGACATGCCCGGGGCGCACGGATTCTCGGCGCTGGCCTGGCTGCGGACCCAGTATCCCGCTCTGCCGGTCATGATTGTCTCGGCGGCCAGCGACCCCAGGGTGATGCGCAGGTCGGTTGAGTTCGGCGCCTCGGGCTTCATCCCGAAGTCGTCGTCGCTGGAAGAAATCGCGACCGCTATCCGTTCCGTCCTCGAGGGTGACGTCTGGCTGCCTGAATCGGCGCTTGCCACGGAAGACGAAGCGATCCGTGAAGACCAGGAACTGGCCCAGCGGATCGCGGCGCTGACCCCCCAGCAATTCCGGGTGCTCATGATGCTCGCCGACGGGCTCCTGAACAAACAGATCGCGGCGAAGCTTTCCGTGTCCGAAGCGACCATCAAGGCCCATGTGACCGCGATCCTGCGGAAGATGGGCCTCAGGAGCCGGACCCAGGCGGCGGTGGCTGCACGGCGGCTTGAAAGGGCGGCCTCCCTGGAACAGATCTGAAGGCTCAGGCGCCTTCGGCGCTGCGGACCGTGTACTGGCTGATGATGGCCCGCAGAGCCGCCGGCCGCACCGGCTTGCGCAGCACGTTGTAGCCCATGCTCCTCGCGGCGGAGCGTACGTCGTCGCCGTGATCCGCCGTAATAACGATGCCGGGAATTTCTCCGTAGCGTTCGCGCATTGCCGCCATGGTTGAGAGACCGTTGTCGCCGTCGTCCAGGTGGTAGTCCACCAGCAGCACGTCCGGGCATCGGCTGCGCTCGTCCACGGTAGCCAGGGCGTCGCGAGTCCCCACGGCGGTCAGCACCTCGCAACCCCAACCGTTGAGAAGTTGCGTCATGCCCTCGAGTATGCTCGGCTGGTTGTCCACGCAAAGAACCAGCACCCCGTCAAGCGCGGCCGGTGTTCGTGCCCGGCTGGACGGCGTGCGCGGCGGACGTCGCAACTTGTGCGCCCGGGGAACCTCGACGCTGAATACGGAACCCCGCCCCGGCCACGACCGGACCTCCACGCGGTGCTCCAGCGCCTGGCCCATGCGCCGCACGATCGCCAGTCCCAGCCCGAGACCCTTCTCGCCGCGCTGGTCCTTGGGCTGCAGACGTCTGAATTCCTCGAAAATTTCCGACAGCTTGTCTTCCGGGATACCGGGCCCGGTATCCCAGACTTCGATCCTGAGCGATCCGTTTCGCCTGCGGCATCCCAGCAGCACCTTGCCTGACGGCGTATAGCGCAGGGCGTTGGATAGATAATTCTGCAGGATCCGGCGGAGGAACCTGCGATCGCTCCGCACCGCGGCGGCGCAGGGAACCATTCGCAGACCGAGACCCTGTTCCCTGGCGAGGGCCCCGAACTCGGTGGAAAGCCCGTCCAGAATATCCTTGATGCTGAAATCGGTGACCTTGGGCTCCAGGGCCCCCGCATCCAGCTTGGAAATATCGAGCAGCGTGGTGAGCAACTCCTCCGCCGCCCTCAGGGAACTGTCTATCCGGTCCACCGCCCTGAGGATCTGCTCATCGTGGTCCCTCT
Source organism: Gammaproteobacteria bacterium (assembly GCA_050116375.1). Lineage (GTDB taxonomy): Bacteria > Pseudomonadota > Gammaproteobacteria > Steroidobacterales > XN24 > JAHEFR01. The sequence continues at coordinate 6,163 of JASFOT010000110.1, forward strand.
GCACCAGCGCGGAAGTGAAGAGCCGGGCCGCGTTAAGAGGCTGGAGCAGGTCGTGGCTGGCAGCGGCGAGGAAACGGGTCTTGCCCATGTTGGCGTCCTCGGCCTCAGCCTTCGCCTCCCGGAGCGCCTGCTCCACTCCACGCCTGATTTCGATCTCTCTCTGCAGCCGTTTGTTGACCTCCGAAAGCTCCCGCGTTCTGGCCTGTACACGCTGTTCGAGCGTGTCGTGAGAGTCCTTCAGCGCCTTCTCCGCCTGCCGGGTCTCCGTGATGTCGTGGAACAGGGCAAAGAATCCGCGGACCTGGCCGTCAGCATCGAATTCCGGGATGTAAGTCGCCTCGGCGATCCTTTCCCGCCCGTCCTGGTAGGACAATTCCACCTCGAAAACCTGCCGGACTCCTGACAGGGCACCGACCATCCGACCCTTGCGCACCTCGAAACGGTCCGGATCCAGCACGTCGTCCACCCGTCTTCCCACGACGCGGTGCCGCTGGATTCCGAGGGCCTCCTCGTACGCCTTGTTGACGAACTGGAAACGCAGATCGCGATCCACGTAAGCGATCAGGACCGGGACGTTGTCGGTATAAACGCGAATGTTGCGCTCGCTTTCCCGCAGTGCCGACTCGATCCGCTTGTGTTCCGTGATATCACTGAAACTGGTGACAAATCCTCCGCTCGGCAGAGGATTCTGGCGAATTTCCAGCACCAGGCCGTTTTCCCAGACCCGCTGGAACACGTGGGACTCGGACCCGCGCATGTGATCCATGCGTTTGGCCACCAGCGCCTCCAGATCTCCGTCG
>JASFOT010000111.1:0-6945 GCA_050116375.1 Gammaproteobacteria bacterium
GTATGCACGGTCGGTCGGTGTCGAAAGGCTCTTTACGGTCGGGGAACTGGCAGGCGAAATTGCCGCGGGTTTCGGCGCCGGAGCCGAGCACTATCCCGACGCGGAAAATCTGGTCCAGGCCCTGCGGCCCCTGCTGCACGGCAACGTCAACCTGCTGGTGAAGGGATCCCGCTCGACCGCCATGGAAAGGGTGGTGGCGGCATTGACGGAATCCGTCACGGCACAGACGGCCGGGGGGGCACGCTAGAACATGCTGCTCTACCTGACCGAATTCCTCACCCGCTTCGAGTCCGGTTTCAATGTCTTCGGATATCTCACCATGCGGGCGATCCTGGGCGCGCTGACCGCGCTCCTGATCTCCCTGCTCGTGGGGCCGTGGATGATACGTCGTCTCAGCTTTCACCAGATCGGCCAGACCGTGCGGGACTACGGGCCGGAGAGTCACCTTCCCAAGGCGGGCACCCCGACCATGGGCGGAACCCTGATCCTGGTGGCCATCGTGATCAGCACCCTGCTGTGGGCCGATCCCGCAAACCGTTTTGTCTGGATCGTGCTATTGGTCACGTTCGCATTCGGCACCATCGGATTTATCGACGATTACCGAAAGCTGGTGCTGCGAGACAGCCGCGGTCTGGCGGCCCGGTGGAAATATCTCTGGCAGTCCGTCGCCGGCCTCGCCGCGGCTGTGGTGCTCTACGCCAGCGCCGGAGAACAGGCTATCGAGACCTCCCTGCTGGTGCCTTTCTTCAAGGACGTCATGATCCCCCTCGGCATCTTCTATGTGGTGCTGACCTATTTCGTCATCGTCGGATCCAGCAACGCGGTCAACCTGACAGACGGCCTGGACGGCCTGGCCATCATGCCCACGGTTTTGATCGGCGGGGCCCTCGGTATTTTTGCTTACGCCACGGGCAACGTGAATTTTGCCGAGTACCTGGGAATCCCCTATATCGCCGGTACCGGGGAAATCCTGGTTTTCTGCGCGGCTCTCGTGGGAGCGGGCCTGGGCTTTCTCTGGTTCAACACCTACCCCGCACAGGTATTCATGGGCGATGTGGGTGCTCTGGCGCTGGGCGCGGCCCTCGGCACCGTTGCCGTCATCGTGCGCCAGGAAATTGTGTTTTTTGTGATGGCGGGCGTGTTTGTTGTCGAAACCGTCTCCGTCATTCTGCAGGTGATCTCATTCCGGCTCACGGGAAGGCGCATTTTTCGAATGGCGCCCCTGCATCACCACTTCGAACTCAAGGGCTGGGCAGAGCCCAAGGTGATCGTCCGTTTCTGGATCATCACCGTGGTCCTTGTCCTTTTCGGTCTCGCCACGTTGAAGATCCGGTGATGGCAGATACCGCAACTCGGCACTCGATGACAGCCGGGACGGCGCCCGATGGGGCGGTGTCGGCCGGCACCGTGGTTGTTCTGGGCCTGGGTGTCACGGGGCTGTCCTGCCTGCGTTATCTGTCCGGGCGGGGATCTCGTCTGCTCGTCGCCGACAGCCGTGAGCAACCCCCGGGCATGGCGGGTCTCGCCGGGGCCGCGCCGGACGCCGAACTGATCGTTGGCAGCCTGGACGTGGACCTGCCCGACAACACCGTGCAGCTGGTGGTCTCACCGGGCCTTTCGCTGGACCTGCCGGTGATCAGGGAGGCGCGTCGACGGGGCATCGAGGTCGTCGGCGACGTCGAGTTGTTCGCCAGAGCGGTGCATCAGCCTTTCGCCGCCATCACGGGCTCCAATGGCAAGAGCACGGTGACCACCATGGTCGCCGCAATGGCCGCCCGGTGTGGCCGGCAGATGCCCGCCGGAGGCAATCTCGGGACCCCGGCTCTGGACCTGCTCTCGATGCCGGCGGAGGGCTTCATTCTGGAGCTGTCCAGTTTTCAGCTTGAGCTGACCGAGTCGCTGGCGCCGAGGGTGGCCACGATCCTGAATCTGTCAGCCGATCATATCGATCGACACGGCAGCATGGAGGCCTACGCGGCCGCCAAAGCGCGGATACTGCGCCACGCGAAACACATCGTCGTCAATCGACAAGACCCGATAGTGGTAGGCCTGGCCGCCGGACGGGAGTCCGTGGTCAGCTTCGGACTCGATGCGCCACCGGGCGATGACGATTTCGGAGTCGTGGAGCGGGAGGGAGAACGGTGGCTCGTGCGGGGAGAGACAACGCTGATGCGCTCCCGCGAACTCGGCATTCCCGGCACCCATAACATCCTCAACGCCCTGGCGGCGCTGGCGGTCGGCGAGCGGATGGGGCTCGACGGCGAGCCGAGCCGGGCGGCGCTCCGCGACTACCGCGGTTTGCCCCACCGAACTCAGATGGTCGCAGAGCGCCGCGGGGTCAAGTGGATCAACGATTCCAAGGCCACCAACGTGGGAGCGGCTGTTGCGGCCATCCGCGGCATGGACGGCCCCGTCATCCTCATCGCCGGCGGTGATGGCAAGGGAGCGAATTTCGGCCCCCTGGTAGAGGTCCTGCGGGGCAAGGTCCGGCTGGCAATTCTGCTGGGGCGCGATGCCCGCCTGCTGGCGGAAGCGATCGGCAACGTGGTGCCCTGGGAAATCGTCGAAACCATGGAGGCCGCGGTGGCGATGGCCCGTCATCTGGCCAACCCAGGTGATGTGGTGCTTTTGTCGCCGGCCTGCGCAAGCCTCGACATGTTCCCGGATTACGCCGCCCGCGGAGATGCCTTCCGCCGGTCCGTGCTGGAGGGGAACGCATGACGGTGGGGCGGAGCTCCAGGCTGGCACCGGCGGTTCCCATCGAGGAGATGGACCGCCTGCTCTTACTTGTCGTGGCGGCGATTGTCGGCCTGGGGCTGTTGATGGTGGTATCCGCCTCGATTACCGCCGCCGACCGGGAGCTGGGTCAGCCGTTCTTTTACCTGACCAGGCAGATCATCTATTTGGGAATCGGAATCGGGGTGGCCCTGGGGTGCCTGCTCGTTCCCATGGATGTCTGGGAGCGATCCAGCCCGATCATGCTGATTGTCGCTTATCTGCTCCTGGCTGCCGTGCTGATCCCGGGTGTCGGGCGCGAGGTCAACGGCAGTACGCGATGGCTGCCGCTCGGGCCCGTCAATCTCCAGGTCTCGGAACCCGCGAGGCTGCTCATCCTCGTCTTCGTTGCCGGATATGTGGCCAGACGGTCCGAGGAACTCGCCACCACGGCATCCGGTTTCTTCAAGCCCGTGAGTCTCGTCCTCCTGGCCTGTCTGCTACTGCTGATGGAGCCGGATTTCGGGGCGGCGACGGTACTGATGGCTACCGCGATGGCGGTTTTGTTCGCGGGCGGGGTCAGACTGAAATATTTCCTCCTGCTCGCGGTCCCGATGGCGGCAGGTCTGGCAGCCCTGGCGTTGATGTCTCCCTATCGTCTAAGACGCCTCACCGCTTTCCTGGATCCATGGTCCGATCCCTACGATTCCGGTTTCCAGCTCACGCAGTCGTTGATTGCCATCGGCCGGGGGGAGGTCGGCGGTGTGGGTCTCGGCGGCAGCGTACAGAAGCTCTTCTACCTGCCGGAGGCGCACACCGATTTCGTTTTCGCAGTGTTTGCCGAGGAATTCGGACTTCTGGGCGTCGTGATTCTGGTTGCCCTTTACGGAGTGCTGGTCTGGCGGATCATGTCCGTGTCGTCCCGGTGCGCCGGCGCCGGCGCGCTCTTTCCCGCATGCCTGACCTTCGGGCTGGGTGCGTGGCTGGGCGCCCAGGCGATTGTCAACATCGGGGTCAACATGGGACTGCTGCCGACCAAGGGCCTGACGCTGCCGCTCATGAGTTTCGGCGGCAGTTCCCTGATCACCTGCTGCGCGGCCATCGGGATTATCCTTCGCGCCGACCTGGAGCAGCGGCGCCTGGCCAACCGGCCGAAGGGTCGGGCACGGAGGGTTCGGGCATGAGCAGGGGCCCGATCCTGGTCATGGCGGGAGGCACGGGCGGCCATGTATTCCCCGGGCTCGCAGTGGCCCGCGCGCTCAGGGATGCCGGGGTTCCGGTCGCCTGGCTGGGAACCCGACGCGGGCTGGAGGCCCGGCTCGTTCCCGCCGCCGGCATCCGCATCAGCTACATCTCGGTAGGCGGCCTGCGCGGCAAAGGATGGATGACCCGGGTTCTGGCCCCTTTCCGGCTTGCCTGGGCGCTTGTCCAGTCACTGGCGGTCATGCTTCGGACGCGACCGCGGACCGTCCTGGGCATGGGGGGGTTCGTCACCGGGCCGGCGGGGCTCGCCGCATGGCTGACCCGGCGCCGTCTGGTGATCCACGAGCAGAACGCGATCGCGGGCCTGACCAACAGGATCCTGGCCCGTTTTGCGGATCAGGTGCTGGAGGCCTTCCCGGGCAGTTTTCCGGACCGGGACGGTGTCGTCGCCGTGGGCAACCCGGTACGTCCGGAAATCGCCGCGCTGAGAGACCCGGCTCAGAGACTGGGGGGCAGAACCGGCCGTCCCCGCCTGTTGATTTTCGGCGGCAGCCAGGGCGCGATGAGGCTCAACGAAATCGTGCCGGCAGCCCTCGCCACTCTGCCCGAGGAAATAAGGCCGGAGATCATCCACCAGACGGGCGAGCGAACGCTGGAGACCGCCCGGGAGTCGTATCGGGCGACGGGCGTTGCCGCCGACATCCGGCCCTTCATCGACGACATGGCCGCCGCTTACGAGTGGGCGGATCTGGCAATCTGCCGGGCCGGCGCGCTGACCGTGACGGAGCTCGCCGCCGCCGGTCTCGGCGCCGTTCTCATACCTTTCCCGGCCGCAGTGGATGACCACCAGACGCGGAACGCCGAATTTCTGGTCCGGGCAGGAGCGGCAAGGATCATCAAGGAAAGCGAGCTTTCACCCGCCGGCCTTGCGGAAGTGCTGCGTCCCATGCTCGCGGATCCGGAAGAACGTCGCCGGATGGCGCTTGCCGCACGCTCGGTCGCGCGTCCCGACGCTCTGGAGAGAATCGTCCGGATCTGCCTCCAGGCCCGGGAGGAAAACGATCGTGGTTGACCGGATGCGCCGAATCAACCGGGTTCATTTCGTCGGTATCGGCGGCGTCGGGATGGCCGGCATCGCCGAGGTGCTGGTCAACCTGGGCTACCAGGTGCAGGGCTCGGACCTGAAAGAGAGCAACGCCACGGAACGGCTGGGACGGCTCGGCGCCGATATTCACATCGGTCACGATCCGCATCTGGTCGAAGACACGGATGTGGTCGTTGTCTCCAGCGCCATTGCAGAAGACAACCCGGAGGTGGTCAGGGCCCACGCGCTGCGCCGCCCCGTTGTCCAGCGGGCGGAGATGCTGGCCGAACTGATGCGTTTCCGCTACGGAATCGCGGTCGCAGGGACCCATGGCAAGACCACGACCACCAGCCTCGTGGCCAGCATCCTCGCCGAGGGAGGGCTCGATCCCACCTTTGTGATCGGCGGGCGGCTGGCCAGCGCCGACAGCAATGCGCGCCTGGGCGCAGGTCGCTACCTGGTGGCCGAGGCCGACGAGAGCGATGCCTCCTTCATGCATCTGCAGCCCATGGTCGCCGTGGTCACCAATATCGACGTGGATCATATGGAGACCTACGGGGGGGACACCGGCCGGCTCCAGGACACCTTCGTGGAGTTTCTTCACAACCTGCCCTTCTACGGCCTGGCGGTGGTGTGTGTGGATGATGCCGGCGTACGCGCCATTCTCGACCGCATATCCCGGCCGGTGATTACCTACGGTTTTTCCGAGGACGCCGACGTTCGCGGGCTGGACTTCTCGCAGAACGGCAGGCGCTGCAGATTCCGTGTCTGCGGCGAGGGACTCGGAGATATCCCCATCGACCTGAACCTGCCCGGTCGCCATAACGCCCTCAATGCCATTGCGGCCGTTGCGGTGGCGGCAGAACTGGGCGTGGAGAAGGACGCGATCGGACGGGCGCTGGGCGAGTTCGCAGGAATCGATCGCCGACTGCAGGTCCTGGGAGAAATCGAAGCGAACGGTGGAACGGTGCTGATGGTGGACGATTACGGCCACCACCCCCGGGAGCTGGCGGCCACCATAGAGGCCCTCAGGGCGAGCTGGCCGGAACGCCGCCTGGTGCTGGCATTCCAGCCCCACAGGTACACCCGAACCCGGGACTTGCTCGATGATTTCGCGATCGTTCTCGCCGAGGTCGACGCCCTGCTGCTGACCGAAGTCTATGCGGCGGGCGAGACGCCCATCGTCGGGGCAGACGGACGGGCGCTGGCCCGGGCCATCCGCTCCCGTGGCCAGGTCGAGCCGGTGTTCGTGGAGGACGTTGAGAAACTGCCCGACGTTCTGCCCGGGATGCTTCGGCCCGGCGATCTGCTGGTGACCTGCGGTGCCGGCAGCATAGGTTCGGTGGCCGCGAAACTGCCTGGACGGCTGGCGGGACGGATCGGCGGAGGAGGGCCGTGATGGCCGGCCAACGAACGGGCGTCGTCCACGGCCGGCTTCGCGAGAACGAGCCCATGGCCCGGCACACTTCGTGGCGGGTCGGAGGCCCGGCCGATCGGTATTACACGCCCTCGAGTATTGACGACCTCCGTCAGTTTCTCGCGTCCCTTCCCGCCGATGAGCCGATCTTCTGGGTCGGTCTCGGCAGTAATCTGCTGGTTCGGGACGGCGGTGTGAGAGGCACCGTCATCTGCACCCACGGTGTGCTCGCCGGCCTCGAGCGACTCGCCGACGGATCGGTTCGCGCCGAGGCAGGCGTCCCCTGCGCAAAGCTGGCCCGCCAGTGCGTGCGATGGGGTCTCGGGTCCGCAGAGTTCTTCGCGGGCATTCCGGGAACGGTGGGCGGCGCGCTGGCCATGAACGCCGGGGCGTTTGGCGGCGAGACCTGGTCGCATGTGCTTTTCGTGGAGACCGTGGACAGACAGGGCGTCCTTCACCGAAGAGACAAAGACGCCTACGACATCTCCTACCGCAGCGTTCGCGGGCCCGGGGAGGAATGGTTCCT
>JASFOT010000112.1:0-6900 GCA_050116375.1 Gammaproteobacteria bacterium
ATCACCCAGCTGGGCGGTAGTGGGATCCCACTCCGGACGACCATGATCATCGAGTTTCGCCCCGGTTCGTTCCAGCTCAAGGCTATCGAGATTCGGACGGCGTCCGGTGGCGACCAGCACCTTTTCGAACTGTTCCTCCTGCTCACCACCGTCTGCATTCCGCCAGCGCAGCCAGACGCCGGACGGGTCGGCAATGGCTTCTTCCACCGTTGCCGACATGTTCAGTTTCAGCTCTTTGCCCAGGGTGTCTCGCATTACTCGCTGAACTTCCGGATCCGTGACCGGGCCGAGGGTGTCGGCGTTCGAAAAGAACGTCACGTCGACACCGAGACGGTGCAGGGCCTGGCCCAGTTCCAGGCCGATGATCCCCGTTCCCACTACGGCGAGCGTGGAGGGCAGTCGCTCGAGTTCGAAAACGTCATCGTTTGTGAGTATTCGGTCGCGAATACCCTCGAACGGCGGTGGTATGTGGGGCGAACTGCCGGCCGCGATGATCACGGCCCTGGCTTTCACCTCGACCCTGTTGTCCACGAGAAGGCTGGTGGGGCCGGTAAAGCGGGCATGCCCCCGAAGCCGTTGTTCCTCAGGCAGCGCCTCCGTGTCCCGCACGACGCCACCCGCGAAACGATCCCGTTCGCTGCGGACGCGATCCATCACCGCCGATCCATCCACTTCATATTCCGGGACCCGAATTCCGAATCGGGCCGCGCCGTCGATCTCATGGGCCACGTCGGCGGCGGCGATCACGAGTTTCGAAGGCATGCAGCCGACGCGGGCGCAGGTCGTGCCGTACGGGCCCGACTCGATCAGCAGGGGACGGCCACCCTCGCGTTCCACGGCTCGTCGGGCGTTCAGTCCGGCCGTGCCGGCGCCGATGATGGCGACATCTACCTGGCGGGTTTCCATATGTGTCTCTCCGATGTGATCGCTGGCCGTGCCGGCATCAGTTGTGCTCTGTCCGTCCCGCCGTCAGCTCCGGACGTCGGATCAGAGATTGTTTGTACTCTTGAATACATCATACTTTCGCAGATTCCAGGGTCTTCGGGCCACCCGGCGGTTGCCGCCAGGCTCGAGGCCGGCAGTGTTGTCTGACATGTGTCTTTCGAAGGGCGGGGGGGGCGAGATGAGTGCCGACCGTAAAGCGTGGCTGGGCCTGGCGCTGCTGGCCTGTTCACCATTGACCGCCGGGGCCGATCTTCAGGACCTCGCCGGTGCCTGGGCGGCGTATCCTGAGGTGGACGGTCGAAGGGCAACCGTTGGACTGAAGCTGGATGGAAATGAGAACGGGAAACTGTCAGCCACCCTGGTACTGCCTCCCATCGACGCCTGGAACATTCCGCTGGGAGAGGCGCGCTTCGAAAATGGACGGCTGATGACTGCCCTGGGCGAATTCGCCTACGATGACACGAAGGATACCCTGACAGGTGATCTTCCGGCCGGTCTGGTCCCGGTCCACCGGATCCCGATCGTCCTCAGTCGGACTGAGCGACTGGCACAGCCGCCCGAATCGCGCAAATTCGGAGAGTTGGTCACTCCCGTTTGGACGTTCAGGACCGGTGCGCCCGTTTACGGCAGTCCGGCGGTAGGGAAGGGCGCCGTCTACCTGGGCAGCGACGACGGGTATCTCTACAGCCTTGAGTCCGGGACCGGGGATCTGCAATGGAAAACCGCGACCGGGGGACCGATCAGGGCCCGCCCAACGCTTGGGGGCGGGAGAATATTCGTTCCTTCCGACGATGGACGGCTTTACTGTCTAGACCAGGCTGACGGCAAAATCATCTGGACCACGCTCACTGGAACTTCTCCGGTACCCCGCAGTGATCCGGAGTCTGAGGGGTACCGGTATGACCACTTCTCATCCGCTGCGCGTGTCAATGATGAGCGGGTCTTTGTCGGCACCCTGGATGGAGACCTTGTGGTTCTGGATCGCGAAACGGGTGAGGAGAATTGGCGATTTAAAACAGGAGATGCCGTCGTTTCAACGCCGGCCCTGGTGGGCGGGAAAGCCGTTTTCGGGTCCTTTGATAATCATGTCTATGCGCTGGATGCAGAGACCGGGAAGCTGGTCTGGAGGTTCGATACCGGCGCCCCTGTGGTCTCGTCACCGACGATTCATGACGATCGGGTGATTATCGGCAGCCGCAGCTATGACCTCTACGGTCTGCAGGCAGCGGACGGCAGCGTCGATTGGCGTTTCTATTACTGGTTTTCCTGGGTGGAGTCGTCCGCCACACTGAAGGACGGCATCGCTTACGTAGGCTCTTCGGATTCCGGCATGGTATTCGCCATCGATGCTGTTACCGGTCGGGAGGTCTGGTCGTTCGATACCGCTGGCTCCCCGTGGGGTTCGCCGGCGGTCACCGATAACCGGGTATACATCGGCAGTGTCGGCGTCCGGGGATACTTCATTCCGCATGAGCCCGGCTTCTACGCTATCGATCGCGCCACGGGCGAGCCGGTCTGGTGGTATCGCGTCGAGCACCCGGAGAGTCGTAAGACCGCGGGATTTGTATCGTCACCCGCAACCGATGGAAAGAGGGTGTATGTGGGCGGGCTCGACGGCATGGTTTATGCTTTTCCAACCGGCGTCGAAAAGCCCCGCTGATGGTTCCGATGGCCGGGCAGGGCATCGTCCGGCTACAACTTTCCGGCACGTTTCACGCGCAAGCGGGGTGGTTATCCCGAGCCATGCACAAGCCCTATTCGCAGGCCTGCGAAAACAACAAGGACGCGATCCTGGAAGTCCTTTCCAGACATCTGGATCACGTCGAGGACGTGCTGGAGATCGGCAGCGGCACCGGTCAGCATGCCGTGTATTTCGCGGAGCACCTGCCACACCTGACGTGGCGTACTTCGGACCAGGCGGTTCACCACGAAGGCATCCGTGCCTGGATAGAAGCTTCGGGCCTGTCCAATGTCCTGCCTCCGCTCACCCTCGACGTGACCATGGAGCCCTGGCCAGTCGAGTCGGCCGAGGCCGTGTTTTCTGCCAATACGGCTCATATCATGAGCTGGCCGATGGTCGAGGCGTTTGTATCGGGGGTCGGGCGGATATTGGCCCGGGGAGGGCTGTTCCTGCTCTACGGGCCCTTCAGTTACCGCGGGGTCCATACCAGTGACAGCAACGCCCGGTTCGACCTGTCACTTAAGAGCCAGGATCCGGCGATGGGCGTCCGGGATTTCCATGCTCTGGATGCTCTCGCCCGAGCTGCATCGATGGAGTTCATCGAGGACAACGCGATGCCCGCGAACAACCGGCTGCTCGTATGGCGCCGCAGCCCCGATCAGGCCTGATTCGCCACGCTCTCTTTTTCGCGGCGCAGAGCCGGAATCAGGTGCAGCAGTTTGTTTTGCCCTCTGCCGGCCGGTCGTCGGTAATGCGGTACCACTCCCAGCGTTCGCCGTCGGGACCCACCGACCAGAACTTGTCCTGTTCCGCGTGGCAACAGATGCTTGTAGATCTGTTGCTGGCAATCAAATCACTTAATTGCAAACGCGCTTCGGCGTCATCGAGCTCGGAGTCAACGGTGACCTCCACACCCAGATGATTCAGGCGCTCTTTTGCGCCGGGCTGCTCGAAAAGCACAAGCTTCAGCGGGGGCGCCTCGATGGAAAAGTTGGCGTAGCCGGGGCGGCGCTTGTGGGGTCGCGTCCCGAAAAGACGACTGTAGTATTCCACGGCCTCGGCCAGATCGCTGACGTTGAGGGCGAGCTGAATGCGCATCTTTATCTCCGGTATGTATCGATATATATCTATATATTAAATAAATTGACGAACGTCAATGTATTTGGAGATCATTAGTTACATGTCCAGGCGTTCCAGACCCCCCGCCTGTTGCCAGCTGCGAGCAACACGACCGCTGCCCGGCGCCAAGGGCCGGCGGATCGCCACCATGCTGAAGGCACTGGGGGATCCGACTCGCCTGGAGATAATGCGCATGGTCGCAGCCCAGTCCGGACCCGTGTGTGCATGCGACATCGTGAACAGGTTCGAGCTCTCACAGCCCACGATTTCCCATCACCTCAGAATTCTCCGCGACGCCGGTCTGCTGACCAGCCGGCGATCGGGTCTGTGGCGCTTTTACGAGCCGGATCGAGAGGGTCTCAAGCAAATCGCGGAGTTCCCGTCGCTGATCATCGACCACGTGAATCCCGAATTCCGTGGCCGATGACCGCCCGCCTCACGCGACTCTTCCCCGTGTGGGCCGTCGGCCTGTCCGTCGTCGCGTACCTGTATCCCCAGATATTCGTGCCGGCCAGGGAAGCCATCGTGCCCCTGCTCGGGGTGGTGATGTTCGGCATGGGGCTCACTCTCACGACGGCCAATTTCGCCGAGGTGCTCCGGCGTCCGGCGATCGTCGGGCTGGGAGTGGCTCTGCAGTTCGGCATCATGCCGCTGGCGGCCTGGCTGATCGGCAGCGCCGTCGGGCTCGCGCCTGAACTGGTCGTTGGCCTTGTCCTGGTGGGCGCCTGTCCCGGCGGTACCGCCTCCAACGTGATCTGCTATCTGGCGCGCGGGGATGTGGCCCTGTCGATCACGCTGACGACGGTTTCCACGCTGCTGGCTGTTTTGCTGACCCCGTTACTGACCTGGCTTTACGTGGGACAAACGGTGCCGGTGCCGGTGAGCGCAATGCTGTTATCTATCACCAAGATTATTCTTCTTCCGGTCGCCGCGGGTGTTCTGGTCAACCGTTTTTTCCACGACCGTCTGAGACCCGTGAGGCACGTCTTCCCGCTCATCTCCGTGATAGCCATCGTATTGATCATTGCCGTGATCGTCGCCTTGAACCGCGACAGCCTGGCCGGCATCGGCCTGGCGGTGACGGCAGCCGTGGTGCTGCACAATACGGCGGGACTGGCAGCCGGGTACTGGTTCGCCCGATTTCTGACCTGCGATCGCCGGACGGCCCGGACCCTGGCCGTCGAGGTCGGAATGCAGAATTCGGGTCTTGGCGTGGCTCTGGCGGTTCAGTATTTCTCGCCGGTTTCGGCAGTGCCGGGGGCACTGTTCTCCGTATGGCACAACCTGTCGGGATCGTTACTGGCAGGCTGGTGGAATCGCAGGGGTGAAGGTGGGTCCGGCGGGGATCACTCCGCGGCGTGAAACATCGAAACGAATGAGTGGCGCCGTCAGATCAGGAACAGAAACTCCTGCATGCCGTTCCGCAGCAGCATGGCGCGTTCCCGACGGTAGAGCGGCATACACTGGCCGAGGATTTCCGGGGTATAGCGGGGCGAGTCCATTTCCTGATTTGTCGTCGGCATCACCCGCAGGCGATAGTCCTCTGTCGGCGCATACCGGTTCGGTTTTGCCGGTATGCGCGGGGCCGAATACGCAATCAGGGCGTGGGCGAGCATGCCAGGCCGCCCGCGCTCCGCAACGCAGCGCATAAAGGCCTTGAGAGCAGGTTTCGGGAAGTAGTTCAGAAAATCCCAGCACAGCACCAGATCGGTGGGCTCGTCACGCCGTGGCGGAAGCAGGGCCTCGACTTTATTCCTGAGAGCCTCAGGGTCCTCATCGCCGTCCTCTATTGACGGCAGTCCCTCGGCGATGTCCGCGATGTCGAGCCGACACCGGAACTGGCTGAACAGGGAGATGGTTGCAGGCTGCGCAGGCCCAAGGTCCAGGATGACCGCCCGCTCGCCCTCCTGCAGCCGCTCCACGAGGGAGCGGAACAGGGGAGCGTTCAGTGGTTCGTCGCGAGCTGACCCACCCGGACCGGCCGCATCGTTCTGCGGGCCACCCACATCAAGGTCCCGCTGATCCGGCCCGCGGCACTGGCCGACCTAGGTGCTGGCGCGGGGCGCCTCGTCAGAAGCGCTCTTCTGCGCGGTCACCGGGGAGTCACCGTTAGCCTTGGAGGCCTGCGGGGAGCCGGACCTGGCCGATGGCTGAGCGGAGCTTTTGTCCCGCGCGGGTTCCACTTCCATTTCGATAGAGCCCTTGAAATGGGCGCCATCATCGAGGCTGACCCGGGGAGAACTGATGTTGCCGGTGACCTGGGCGGAGCTGCGAACGCTGACCCTGTCGGAACCGAAGAGGTTGCCTTTGACCACACCGTCCACGCAGACCGACTTGGCGTGAACATCGGCGTGGACCTTGCCCTCGCTGCCGATGGTGACGTTGTTGTTCGGAAGGTGAATAGTGCCCTTGACCTCGCCCTTGATGAGAAGGTCCTCGTTACCCCGGACGTCGCCTTCGATCTGGATCGACTTTCCGATCACGGCGGCATCGCTGGATCCGCTTCTGGCTTCGGGTCGGCTGGGAGCGGGTGTGGTCTGGGTCGGGGCGGAATTGGCCTCCATCCGGGCCTGGTCTCGTGAGCCGTCCATTTCTTCTCTCTCCGTCTTGCGCTTTTTGTTAAGTTCGAACATGACTTTGCACTCGAATTCTGCTGCGGGCGTTATGTTAATAATTAGATTCAGGAAAGCCCGACACTCTGCTAATTAAAAAGAAAAATCAACTGGCGGTTGCCGGAATTGTGACGCGGCTCACATTTCGAGACGCGGAAATCCACGCCGTCAGGGTTTTCTAGAATTCTTATCAGAAAACAGGCGTAAGCCACTGATATTATATTTTTGTGAGGCCAATTTTTCAGGCTTTCAGGGCAGTCCGGGACCGGGTTCGCGGGACGTATTTTCCGGGCGGATTCATTGGCCGGCCGCGGGTTCCAAAGAAGGTGTATTGGAAACAGTCGATTGCGACGATTTTTGTAAGTCGGTTCTACATGCCTGAAGAGAATTGCCGAGATGAGTGGACGACCCTGGCCTGTCCCCTGTCAGAAAGAACAGGTCGGTTCCGGCCCTTTCGCTCGGCTGGCGGTCTTTCCCTGCGGTGGGTCCAGGAAGTATCGATGCCGCCGACTAAAATGGGCGTAGTCAGGCCTGTTCAGATCA
>JASFOT010000113.1:0-6890 GCA_050116375.1 Gammaproteobacteria bacterium
AAGCAGCTCATCCGGGTTCGCCCACAGGCTGTCCACGGGTGTGCTGACCGCCAGGGGCTCACCGTTCCGGTCGGTGATCATGCCCCGATGGGCGGCGATACTCGCCACCCGGAGGTGCCGTGCATCGCCCTGCCGGGCCAGGAATTCCTGGTCGAGCAGCTGAAGCTGGACCGCTCGGGCGAGAATGGCGGCGCCGCCAAGACAAAACAGCACTGCAATGGTGGCGAGCCGCCGCACGAATCGGCGGCCGAAATCCCGATTCTCCCCTCGTCTCTTCATGGCTCGACAATCACCACGCTCGCCGGATCGGGCTCGCGCATACCGAGACGCTCCCTGGCGATCTGCTCAACCCGGCCCGGCGATGCCCAGGTACTGTGCTCGATCTGTAGACGGCCCCAGTCGATATTGAGCGCGTCGCGTTCTGCCGTGAGTTGCTGCAGCTGGATAAACAACTGCCGCGCATCGTGGCGGGCGTACACCACGCTTACCGCAGACGCGAGGACGAGAACCGCCAGCACGACAGCGAGCAGGGCATCTGCGCGTCTCGAGGCCGGCATCAGTGAATCCTCTCGGCTACGCGAAGTGTGGCGCTCCGCGCGCGGGGGTTGCGCGCCTTTTCCTCCGACCGGGGCCGAACCGGTTTGCCCACAACACGCAGGCGGGGAAGAGCATGGTCCGGCACATCCGGCAGGCCCCGCCATATTTCGTTCTCGGTGGCGCTGCTCCGCATGAATCTCTTGACCAGGCGGTCTTCGAGAGAATGGAAACTGATCACGCAAAGGCGTCCGCCAAGGTTCAGAAGATCCACGGACCGGTCGAGGGCAGTTTTCAACGCGCCGAGTTCGTCATTGACATGGATGCGAATCGCCTGGAACGTCCGGGTCGCGGGGTGCTTGCCAATGTCCCGGTGAGGAACCGCAAGAGACACCAGATCCGCCAGTTGCCGCGTGGTCCGGACGGGTCGGGTTCTGCGCTCCGCCACGATTGCGCGCGCTATGCGCCGCGCGAAGCGTTCCTCTCCGTAGCGCCTGATGACGCCGGCGATATCGCGCTCTGAAGCGGTGTTGAGCCAGTCAGCCGCCGAAACAGGAATTGACGGGTCCATCCTCATATCCAGCGGACCTTCCGCCAGGAAACTGAATCCTCGTGCGGCCGTATCCAGCTGCGGCGACGAGACGCCGAGATCCAGCAGAATCCCGTCGAAACCATGCTCAATACCCGCTGACGCGGAGATAGCCCCCATCTCTGCGAAATTCCCCTGTTCTATCCGGACCCTGGGGTCCGCTCCCAACTCTTTTCTTGCCGCCGCGATCGCATCGGGATCCCGATCGATCACCACTAAACTGCCCTTCTCCCGCAAACGGGAGAGAATGGCTTTCGCGTGGCCTCCCCTGCCGTAGGTACCGTCCAGGTACGCTCCATCGGGACGAATCGCCAGTGCCTCCAGAACCTCCTCCAGGAGCACCGGCGCATGGTCAGCCGCCAACGACACCCCTAGAACGAGAGCGTCTCGAGCTCCGCCGGAAGCCCGTCAGCGTCAGAAGCCTCCTCGGACAACCAGTCGTCCCGCCGGTCGTTCCATCGGGTCTCGTCCCACAGCTCGAAACGATTCCCCTGGCCGATCAGAATCGCCTGGCGCTCCAGGCTCGCAAATTCCCGCAGCTCCTTCGGAAGGAGAATTCTCCCGTGGCCGTCCAGATCGACTTCGCTGGCATAGCCGATCATCAGTCTCTGCAGCCTTCTTGCCTGGCGATTCAGGGTGGGGAGCCGGACGAGTTTTCGCTCGATGTCCTCCCACTCGGGGAGGGGGTAAAGCAGAAGGCAGTAGTCCCGATCGACCGTGATGACCAGGCGCCCCCCACACAGATCCTCGATTCGGGGGCGATAGCGGGTTGGAACCGCCATTCGACCTTTGGCATCGAGAGTGATTTTGGTAGCGCCCCTGAACATCCTCGCCTCGCCGGCTCCGTGGGAATCCCATCTTTTCCCACTTTTTCCCACTTGGCGACACTATAGGGAGGGAGTTTGCGCCGTGTCAACGCCCTGAACCCATTTTTTTTATGCTGCACAGGCACTTAGCAGCGCTTTCGAATGTGGCGCACGCCTCTCTTAAAGTCATTAAATCATTAGCTTAAGAGCGCTTCTTAGTAAAGCGCTTCAACAGTTAACGAACAGGGGAAAGACCGGATTTCCACTGGAGACGAGGTCAGGCAGAAAAAAGAGTCGGCCGATAAGCCGGGTTCTGTCGTGGACAGCCATTCATCTGGGATGCGCGTCGCCGCGCACCTCAAGCGACCTACCCGGGAACACGTGCGGGCCGCACGTCGCCGCCTGTTTCAGCGGCATGCCCCCCTATTTGGTCTTGCTCCGGGTGGGGTTTACCGTGCCGCGAAGTGTTGCCACCCGCGCGGTGCGCTCTTACCGCACCTTTTCACCCTTACCGGCGCCATCGGCGTCCGGCGGTATATTTTCTGTGGCACTTTCCGTGGGCTCATGCCCCCCAGGCGTTACCTGGCACCCTGCCCTTCGGAGCCCGGACTTTCCTCCGTAACCGCGATGGATTACGGCGGCTGTCTGGCCGACTCCCATCTGAATTATACCGGACCCGGGTCTTTGTCCGCGCCCATTTCGGTGGCCAGGCGATAGGCGTCCCGACGCGGAACGCCGAAAATCCGTGCAGCGATCCGCGCGGCCGTGCTCGGGGGGACAAACTCGAGCAGCACTCTCAGCGCCTTTGCCAGATCGGTTGCCTCCGGTGGCGATCCTGCTGCGCCGGCGATCACCAGCACGCTCTCCCCCCGACTGCTGTTTTCATCGGCCGCCAACTGCTTTCCGAGTTCACCCAGACTGCCTCGGTACAGGGCCTCGAATGTCTTTGTCATCTCCCGCGCGACTGCCGCGTCACGGTCACCTCCCAGAACGGCAGCACAATCCCGAACCGTGTCCGCCAGACGTCGGCCCGATTCGTAGAAGATCATCGTTCTCTGTTCGTTCATCAGACTGTCCAGCCTGCTCCTGCGCGCCGCAGAACGTGATGGCAGAAAGCCCTCGAAGCAAAAACGGTCGGTAGGCAGGCCGGCGACACTGAGTGCGGCGATGGCCGCGCAGGGGCCGGGCACGGGACTGACAGGCAGGCGCTCCCGGCGGACGGCCGCCAGCAGTCTGTAACCGGGATCACTGATCAGCGGCGTGCCCGCATCCGAGACAAGGGCGTAGCTCAACCCGGCTTTCAGGCCGGCAACGATCTCCGCCACCTTTTCTTCCTCGTTATGCTCGTGCAGTGAGGTGCGGCGGGTCGCGATCCCCAGTCGCGTGAGCATCTGGCCGGTGTGCCGGGTATCCTCGCATAGCACCCGGTCCACCTCTTCCAGGACCTTGCGGGCCCGGGGGCTGAGATCCTCAAGATTGCCAATCGGCGTCGCGACTATATAAAGACTTCCCACAGATTCTGGCACTATATCTCCGGCGTTCGCCCCGTTTTGATAGTGGAACGCAGAGCGTGCAGTTTAGACGAGTACCGATGCAAGCCTCAGCCCGAAAGATTATTTCTCGACTCCCTGGCGTCGCGTTGGCGCTGGCCATTGCCGCCTGCGCGCCTCCGGGGCCACCGGCACCGGACACCTCCGTCATGCAGGACCGGGCTGAAACCCTGGAAGCGGCCGGAGATCACCTGGCGGCAGCCCGGGAATGGCAGTCCATCGCCGAGATAAGCTCCGGCTCGAATCGGGACCGGGCATTTCTCAACGCCGCCCGGAATCTGAATGCGGGGAACCGACCCGCCGAGGCTCGGGCCACCCTGGATCGGCTGGCGAGAATCCCGGTCGGCGACGAAGGCGTGGAATTCGCCTTGCTTTACGCCGATGCCGCGGTGGCCAGCGGCGATCCGGAAAAAGCCCTCGAGAAACTTGATCTCCTGCCGCCGGATCCCGGCGACGAAGTTCTCGAGCGGGCCATGAAACTTCGGGCCGAAGCGCTGTTCGATCTCGGCCAGGGCGGCGCCGCCGTCCGCGTGCTGGTGCGGCGGGAAAAGATTCTCGCCTCTGACGCGCAAGTTTCGGACAACCGACGCCTCATCTGGAACCAGCTGCAGGAGGCGGCGGCCAGCGGCGCGGACTTTTCCGTACCCCCCGACGCCGATCCGGTCGTGGCGGGCTGGCTTGAACTTGGTCAAGCCCTGAAAGCGGCGGGCGGCAATCCCCTCCGCCTCCGGACGGCAATGGCGAAATGGCGTGACACGCATCCGGATCATCCGGCCAATGTGACGGTGTTGGATACCGTCATGGCAGAGTTTCAGGCGCTCACGGCCTACCCGAGGACGGTGGCTCTCATACTGCCACTCGAGGGACCGATCGCCGCATCGGCCCGAGCGGTTCGCGACGGCTTCGTGGCGGCCCATTTCGAGGAGCCAGAAGACAGCCGCCCGGAGATTCTTGTCTTCGACAGCGCTCGCGCGGGTTCGAAGGCCGCCTGGGAGCAGGCCGCGGAGCAAGGCGCCGACTTCATTGTCGGACCCTTGTCCAAGACCGAGGTAGGACAACTGGCCGGGATCAGCGGCGGCATCGCGACCCTGGCCCTGAACGAACCGTCGGACGACGTCTCTTTACCCTCGTCTATCTACTATTTTCCGCTCGCACCGGAAGACGAGGCAGCGCAGGCCGCCAGGAGAATCCTGGCAGACGGTCTTTACCGGGGCGTCGCGATGGTGCCGGCCAACGACTGGGGCATGCGCATTGCGGAGAGTTTCGGAGAAGCCCTGCAGGGCGGCGGCGGTCGCCTGCTGGAGATACGCACCTACGTCTCGGGCTTGCCTGACTACTCGGAGGAAATCACGCGGCTCCTGCATGTGGACGACAGCCGCGCGAGGCATCAGCGGCTCGAGAGGGCCCTTGGCACGAACCTGGCCTTCGAGCCTCGGCGCCGGCAGGATGCGGAATTCATATTCCTTGCCGCGCTGCCCCGGGACGGTAAACAGATAGCGCCGCAATTCCGCTTTCATTACGCCTACGACTTGCCCGTGTATGCCACGTCGTCCATCTATCTTCCGGGGGAGCCTCCCGGCAACGACCTGGAAGGTGTCCGCTTCGACGATATGCCCTGGGTGCTCGCCAGCGACCCGCAGTTTGCCAGTCTTCGAAACAGGGTCGAGCGCATCTGGCCGAGCGCAACCGGCCGCCGGGCCCGCCTGTACGCCCTGGGTTTCGACGCCTATACCCTGGTGCCGTTACTTCGCGGCGCCGGGCCAGGGGCAATTTCTGAAATCGACGCTCTGAGCGGGACGCTGCATCTGACCTCCTCGGGTCGCATCGCTCGAACGCTGGACTGGGCCCGGGTGGTCAACGGAGAGGTGAGACTCGCCCCCGCACCTGTGCCTTGAGCCGCCTTGCCGGGACCGCGGCCGAGCGGGACGTGGAGCGCTTCCTGCGGCAGCAGGGGCTGAAGCTCATTGTCCGCAACTTTCATTCCAGGTTCGGTGAAATCGATCTCGTGATGGATGATCGCGACACCGTGGTTTTCGTGGAGGTGCGCTCACGCCGTTCCCGTGAATTCGGTTCCGCTGCCGAATCGGTCGGCCGGACAAAACAGTCCCGGGTCATCCGCGCCGCCCGATGTCTCATCGCCGCTCGACCGAAACTCGCCGAACGGCCGATGCGGTTCGACGTTGTGGCAATTTCCCGGGGTCGCGGCCACAATGCCATCGAGTGGATCAAGGATGCCTTCCGCCCGTGAGGAGTGGTCATGCTGCGGCTTCGCCCGGCCCGGAGGCGTTTTTCGAGGCGACGAGGGATGACCGCAGAAGACCGGGTAAGAAGACATTTCGAGGCAAGCATCTCCGCAAAGCGGGAATCCGCGGGGCCGCTGGCACCGGCCGTGGTGCGAGCCGCCGGAATCATGACGGACTGTCTCCTGGGCAACGGAAAAATTTTTTCCTGCGGCAACGGTGGTTCTGCGGCCGACGCCCAGCACTTTTCCTCCGAAATGCTGAACCGTTTCGAGAGAGAACGTCCCGGCCTGCCGGCCATCGCCCTTACGACCGATAGCTCCACGCTGACATCCGTGGCCAATGACTTCGCTTTCGCGCAAGTGTTCGCCAAGCAGGTGCGGGCTCTCGGGCAGCCAGGAGACGTGCTCCTGGCGATCTCCACCTCCGGTGACTCGGAAAACGTCAACCTGGCCATCGAAGCCGCTCACGAACGGGAGATGAAAGTCGTGGGCCTGTGCGGGCGTGGCGGGGGGGCGATGACCGGCATGATGCAGGGCCAGGACGTGGAGATCCGGGTGCCGGCTGAGAGTACTCCCCGCATCCAGGAAGTCCATTTGCTGGTCATCCATTGCCTCTGCGACCTGATTGATCGAGAACTTCTCGGTCCGGAGATCTGATCGCGGCATCCCGGTCTATGAATCGATCCAGCGAAACGGTCAGGGACCTGGTAGCCGAGCTCTCGGAAGAACTCGGCCCTGGGGCGATCCTGACGGACCCGGCGGACCGATGGACTTACGGATACGACAACAGCAAGCGGCAGGAAATGCCGGCCGCGGTAGCGCTGCCTGACGACCATCAGGGTGTTGTGACGGTAGTGGGCGCCTGCAGCCGCCACGGGCTACCGCTCACCGTCAGGGGTCGCGGCACAGGCACCACCGGCGCCGCAGTACCCTCGGCCGGCGGTCTCGTCCTTTCCACCGAACGGATGGACAGGATTGTGGACATCGATGCCCCGAATCGAGTGGCGGTCGTCCAGGCGGGGGTGACCAACGGTCGCCTGCAACGGGCAGCGGCGGAATATGGTTTTTTCTGGCCGCCTGATCCCACTTCTGCGGATTACTGCTCCATCGGCGGGAACCTGGGCTGCAACGCGGCGGGACCACGGGCGCTGAAATACGGCACGCCACGG
>JASFOT010000114.1:0-6869 GCA_050116375.1 Gammaproteobacteria bacterium
CCACGGAGTTTCATCGATGCTCGGGGACACGGACTCGAATGCCAGGGCCAGCCGATCCAGCAACTCGCGTCTGTACGGGGAGCCGGAGGCGAGGACCAGCCCGTCTCCCGGGCTGCGGGGATCCGCTGTCATGAAAGTCTATCCAGGGGCCGTATCGCCGAAACTTCTGTCGCAAAAACAATAAATTGCAGTGGAGCAGATTTTGACAGCGAAATCAATCGAAGATATCCTAGATCGATTATGCCTCTCGCGTTGACGGACCTGCTCAGACGGGGTGATCCGGTGGTGGGGCGCCTCCGGCAAACCGTGCCGGTAGCCGCGCTTCCGAGACTGGCGGAAAGCCTCTCTGATAGCGAAGGGAGCGTCGAGGTCGATGTCCGCGTTTCGCGCGCCTCATCGGGTATCCCTCTCATCGAGGGTAGCCTGCGAGGACATCTGCGTCGGGACTGTCAGAGATGTCTGGAGCCCGTGGATCTCGACGTGAGTGTCGATTTGAAACTGGCCGTCACCGGGACTGGAGGGGAGGAGCTCGCGCCTGCGGATTTCGAACCGTGGCAAACGGACGAACAGGACGTGACGCTCGCGCAGTTGCTCGAAGATGAGCTGCTGCTCGCCCTTCCGATGGTCACCAGGCACGAGAACGAGCGGCAGTGCGGTGGGCTGGCCCGGCGTCTCCTGGAAGACGAGGGGGAGCCGCCGGTTGAGCGGGACAATCCCTTCGCGGTGCTCAGGCAGCTCAAACGGGATTGATCAGGAATATTGGGTATCAAGCCTCAGTAAGCGAGGAAACAAATCATGGCTGTTCAACAGAATCGGAAAACCGGGTCGAAGCGCGGCATGCGCCGTTCCCACGACGGGCTCAAGAAGCCGGCGATTTCCATCGACTCGACCACGGGTGAAGTGCATCGTCGCCATCACGTAACCGCGGACGGTTTCTATCGCGGCAGAAAGGTCATCGAGACGCAGCCCGTCGAAGACGAGGAATAAACCTTCCAGACCGGGCCCGGGGCGGCGTGGTCCGCTCCGGGCTTTGGTTTATCTGAACGGAGCAGCCCATGTCAGAGATGCCCGTCATCGCCGTGGACGCGATGGGAGGTGATCTCGGTCCGCAGGTCATCGTGCCCGCGGCGACAGAATTCCTTGCTTCCCACGACCGCGTTCGGTTGCAGCT
Source organism: Gammaproteobacteria bacterium (assembly GCA_050116375.1). Lineage (GTDB taxonomy): Bacteria > Pseudomonadota > Gammaproteobacteria > Steroidobacterales > XN24 > JAHEFR01. Next base: position 1,172 of record JASFOT010000114.1, read on the forward strand.
GGTGGGCAGCCGGGATCGGCTGGAGTCTCTTCTGGCCGGGCAGGACGGGATCGGTGCAGACAGGCTGGAGATCGTCGAGGCCAGCCAGATTGTCTCCATGGATGAGCTGCCGGCCGACGCGCTGCGGAAGAAAAAGGATTCTTCCATGCGTGTCGCACTCAACCAGGTGCGGGACGGGCACGCCCAGGCCTGTGTCAGTGCCGGCAACACCGGAGCGCTGCTGGCCACGGCCCGTTATGTACTGAAGACCCTGGCGGGAATCGACCGGCCTGCCATCATGTCCGCCATACCGGCCAGGGGCGGTCATACGCACATGCTGGATTTGGGGGCGAATCCCCATTGCACCCCCGAGCATCTCGTGCATTTTGCCGTCATGGGCACCGTGGTAGCGGCCGATCTCAACGGCCTCTCGAGCCCCCGGGTCGGCCTCCTGAATATCGGCACCGAGGAAATCAAGGGCAACGAGACTATTCGTCTGGCCGGTCAGTTGCTGGCCCGGAGCGACCTCAATTACGTCGGTTTCGTGGAAGGCTATGACATCATGTCCGGGCGGGTAGACGTGGTAGTGACAGACGGGTTCACCGGAAATGTGGCGCTCAAGACCATGGAAGGCGTCGCCCGGATGCTGTTCGAGACTGCCCGGGAAGAGGCCCGGGCAAGCTGGATCAACCGTCTTGGCGCGATGGCTGCGGCCCCCCTTTTCCGCTCGATCCGTGATCGAGTGGACCCGCGCCGCTACAATGGAGCGAGCCTGGTGGGGCTGAACGGGATCGTGATCAAGAGTCACGGTGACGCGGACTCAGTCGCCTTCGGCAACGCGCTTCAGACCGCGCTGATCGAGGCACAAAAAGGTGTGCCGACGCAGATCGGGGAGCTGCTGGAGCAACAAAGAATAAAACTGGAGCAGGCAGTCTGATGTATTCGCGAATTGCAGGAACCGGTCGATACCTGCCGGAACGCGTGTTGACCAACGCGGAACTGGAGAAAATGGTCGACACGACGGATGAGTGGATCCGGACCCGGACCGGGATCGAGCGCCGGCATATCGCCGCCGAAGACGAGACGACCTGTGACATGGCCGAACAGGCGTCCCGGGAGGCCATGAGTGCCGCCGGCGTGTCTGCCGCCGACATCGATCTCGTGGTGGTCGGCACGACTACCCCGGACCAGATATTTCCCAACGTGGGATGTCTATTGCAGGCCCGTCTCGGAATCCACGGCTGTGCCGCGTTCAGCGTCGAGGCCGCCTGCACCGGTTTCATTTATGCCCTGGGGATAGCCGACAAGTTTATTCGCACCGGTTCGGCCCGCACCGCGCTGGTAATCGGTGCCGAAACCATTTCCCGCATGGTGGACTGGACCGATCGGTCCACCTGCGTCCTGTTCGGTGACGGCGCGGGGGCGGTCGTGCTCACCGCCAGCGATGAAGAGGGCGTGATCTCGACCCACCTGCACGCCGACGGCAAATACAAAGACCTGCTGTATTTCCCGTCGGGCGTGTCGAAAAAGGCCGAGAACTTCCTGTCGGGACAGGACACGCTGGTGATGCGGGGCAACGAGGTCTTCAAGGTGGCAGTCAGTACGCTCGGTCGGATTGTGGACGAGACCCTGGAGGCAAACGACCTGGACAAACACGATATCGACTGGCTGATCCCCCATCAGGCGAATATGCGCATCATTAACGCCACGGCCCGCAAGCTCGACATGCCCATCGACAGGGTCATCGTCACAGTTCAGGAGCACGGCAACACCTCTACCGCGTCGGTCCCCATGGCCCTCGATCTGGCGATTCGGGACGGAAGGATTCAGCGGGGTGATCTTCTGCTGCTGGAAGCCTTCGGCGGAGGTTTCACCTGGGGGTCGGCACTGATCCGGTACTGACTGGCGACAACCGGTCCAGGAGTCCGTAGAGGGCGGGAAGGGCAACGGCCCAGACAACGCCAATCAAACCGAAGGCCACACCGCTCGACCAGTAGACGTCCACGGCACCGAGCCGATAACCCGCATAATAGGAAAGGCCTCCGCCCACCCCCCCGAAGACCGCAGCGAGCAGATAGCGTCCGCGAAGCCACGCCAGCGAGTGATTCAGGGTGAGGGCCAGGTTGACCCACATCAGGACCAGCCAGGCCGGCGCGAGCTGGGCCAACGGCCAGGGGGATGCGTATCCAAGCATGCCCGCCAGGGGATATGCGCTGTCTACCAGCACGCCTGCGATGCATAAAAGCACGATGGCGCGGCGGTCGTAGGCAGGATCCTTGCTGACCCGTAACTGCCAGACGGCGAAGGGCATCAGCAGGACCGCGCCCAGCCAGGCCATTCCGTTGGCGGCGCCCACGACGCTGCTCAGCCAGACGGCCTGGAAGGCAACTATATTGATGATGTTATTCATAGTGTGTGGCAGCTGTGTCTAGCATGAGCATTCGCTCCCGCAGGACAGTCCGGATTCGCGCCCGTGATCTGGTTGACACGGCCGCAGGTTCGCTCCAGTGTTTGATTTTGACCCGGTCCAGGCGGCGATCGAGAGGTGAACGACGTGTCGAATGACAAACAGTCAATGGAATTTCATAGCTGGCGACCCCATCCCTGGCACGGCCTTTCCCCCGGCAAGGCGCCTCCCCTCGAGGTTCGGGCGTACATCGAAATCACGCCCTTCGACCTGGTCAAGTACGAAGTCGACAAGGAGACCGGGTACACCATCGTCGATCGTCCCCAGCGAACCTCGGCCCAGCCTCCTGCCCTTTACGGGTTTATCCCGCGGACTTACTGCGCGGAAAGGGTATGCGCGCTGACCCCCGGAGCCGAGGTCGCCGATGGGGACCCGCTGGATATCTGCGTCATCAGCGAGCGTCGCATCGAGCGTGGTGACATTCTCATCGATGCCCGCGTCATCGGCGGCATCCAGATGCTCGACGGGGGTGAGGCGGACGACAAGATTATCGCCATCCTCAGTAACGACTATATCTGGAGCGAGGTTGCCGACGTTCGGGACCTGCCCGACGTCCTGATCCAGCGGCTCAGACACTACTTCGGCACCTACAAGATGACCGACGAGATGGATTCCTCTATCCGCATCACCGGGACCTACGGGCCGGGTCACGCCGCTCGGGTGATCGAAGCGGCGATGGCCGATTACGAGAGCCACTTCGGGGCGCAGCGCAGAGCATGGGAAGAAGCGGAAGCGGCGGTTTTCGAGGGCGAACCCGAATAAACCGGCAAACCGATCAGGCGACGTAATCGAGCTCGTCGTACAGCGCGAGGAATTGCTCGGTCAACTTGTGCCTCGGCGCCAGATGTACCAGGGGCGTGGATTGTTCGTGGGATTCTCGCATCTTCACCGAAGTGGAGATCCGCGTTTCCAGCACGGGCAGTCCCTCGTTGAACAGCTCCTCCACCAGCCGGGCCGGCAGATTGGCCCGGGACATGAACTGGTTTATCACGATGCCTTCCACGTGAAGGTCCGGGTTGTGGTCACCGCGGGTTTCCTCGACGTTCTCCAGCAGCCGATATAGCGCCCGCCTCGAGAAGTCATCGCAGTCGAACGGGATCAGGCAGCCTTCCGCGGCAATCAGCGCCGAAAGCGTGAAGAAGTTGAAAGCGGGGGGCGTATCGATATAGATAGCGTCGAACCGGTCCTCCAGGTTGACCAGCGCGTCCCGAAGTTTGTAAATCTTGTGCTTGGCCGCCAGCTTGGGTTCGAGTTCCGCCAGTTCCGGACCCGAGGCGATCACGGCCAGATCCTCGAATTCCGTCTCGGTCACATAACTCGCAGGATCGTCGGGAAGAATTCGAAAACCGAGGCAGTCACGGAAAAAATCCGTAATGCCTTCCACGGCGTCTTCATAGTCCTGACCGAGAAGATATTGCGAGGCATTTCCCTGCGGATCCAGGTCCACCACAAGCGTGGGGATTCCCCGGCTGGCGCTGATGGCCGCGAGGTTGGCAGTAATGCTGGATTTACCGACACCGCCTTTCTGATTGAATACTACGCGTCGCATTTAACTCGCCGTCCGCAAGCTGGGTCCCCAGCCGGGGAGTCTCCTCAAGGCCAATGCGGGAGTCAATAGCGTGGTGCCCTGACGGGGGGGCGGATCAGAACAGGCCTGGTTTTTTCGCCTTTCCCTGGTCTGCCTCGTCCTTGGCCTTGCGCCGCTCGATGCGCTCGAACAGCTTCTCTCGCTTGCTCGCGAGCCTTTTGGCCCGGGCCGCCGGATCGCGGTTGATCCGAAACCGCTTGTCCGATGCCGTTCGCCACTCGCCGAAATCATCGTATGCCTCGATCTCGTGCCTGAGTTCGCGGAACACCAGCTCGATCATGATGGCGTCATCCAAATAGCCAAGGCCCGGTATGCTGTCGGGAATCAGGTCCTCAGGATCACAGAAATAAACAAGAGCACAGAGGACTCGATTTCGAGCTGCATCCGGGAGAGCCCATTCTTCGTCGCGCAGCATTCTGACCATGGACTCGAGACGATTCAGGCGGTCGCTGACAAAGGCGGGCGCCTTGGCCTCTTGGACTTCGTGGAACAGTTGCTCGGCGGCTTCGATGATGTCGGAGTCTTCCGCGTCCCGCACGGCGTTACGCGCTCGTTGCATGCAATCGCGAAAATGCGACAGGTCCTTGTCGCTGATTTCGAAGCTGACGCGCATAGACATATCAGTGCCCCTGAAGATGCTCCGGAGAGCCTACGGAGTAGGAGGCGGAGGGTCAATAGCTGGACGCTGACCGAAGTCCGCCGGTGATCGCGGAAAAAAAGAGGGTCGCGACCATGGCCGCGACCCTCTGGTGCTGGAAGAATTCCTTGTTACTTGGACATGGACTTCCTGAACATGCGTTCCAGCTTCTCAGAGTTGGCATCACAGCAGCTCTGTGAGGCGGCCGCAGCCTGAGCGGCGCTGTTCGCCGTGTTCTGAGCGTTGGCAGCCATGCGCTTGGCATCAGCGGCGTCGCTGGCAGCAGTCTCCGCGGAGGACTTGGCGGAAGCCGCGTCGCTGGCAGCCTGCTGGGCAAGGGACTTGGCTTCGTCAGCGGTGGCCTGCGCCTTTTTGACGCTGTCCGTGCTGGCGCAACCGGAAAGTCCGATCGCCAAGATCAAAGCGGCAGTGAGTGCAATCTTCTTCTGCATTGAGATATCTCCGTATTGTGGAAATTCCGTCGAAACGCCCATGAAAATGCCGGCCGGCTGGCGATCCGACGCGCCAAAACTACCGGATAGGGTAGGGATTATCAAGAACATTCGGGGCCCGGAATCCCTGGATCGCCGTCTTGTCTGATAAAGCCTCCTCGGAGCCTCGATTTCGCTGTCAAAACAGGATTTTGGGCCCTCGCAAGGAGCATAGCGATGAAGATTTGTGTTGCCATGGCTTTTCGACGGCCGGATCGGCGTCGATCCGGGGCGTTAGCGAGGACAAGAAACTGGAGGCCCGCGGGGCCATGAAGGAAAGCGTCACTCACGCCCGGGCCCGGCTCTGTGTCCGCCCGTGGTCAAGAGGTGGACGGACTCGGTTCATCCTCCGGATGTGCACCTCGGCCGTCATTGGGCGTGCGGGGTCTCTTAGCCGGGCGAATCATTTTAAGTGAGCCCGGCCGCGATGGGCTCGCGGAGTCCGGAGGGGGAAGCGGGGCCTCACGAACAGCAGTTTCCCGGATCTACAATAAACTTTAGATAAGCTGAGTAAGATACAGATATAAAATAAATAT
>JASFOT010000115.1:0-6860 GCA_050116375.1 Gammaproteobacteria bacterium
CTCCGGGTTCTTTCTTCTTGCGTTCCGGAGCGGGTTCTTTCTCCCGACCCGTCTCCGCACGCTGGCGCGCGCTGGCCGCCCGCCGCGCCTGCTCTTCCTGCTGCCGCTGCGATTCCATCTCGGCCAGCCGGCGAGCCTCCTCCTCGGCCTTGAGCCGGGCTTCCTCCTCGGCCTTGCGTTTCTCCTCGAGCTCCAGCTCCTTGCGCCGGGCTTCTTCCTCGGCCTTGAGCTTGTCGGCCTCCTCCTGCTGTCGGCGTTCCTCTTCCAGCTTTGCCTCTTCCTCGGCTCGCCGCTTCTGGTCCAGCTCCTCCTGCTGCTGGCGGGCCTGTTCCTCGAGGACATCCCGCTTGACGTATGTGCGCTTGCGGCGCACTTCTACGTTGACGGTCCGGCTGCGGCCCTGTCCGGCAGCCTGTCGCAATTCACTCTGGGTCTTTCGCTTGAGCGTGATCTTGCGGGGGGCCGCACTCTCTGTCTTTCGGCCGTGACTGCGACGAAGGAAGGTCAACAGTTCCAGCTTGGCCTCGTCACTGATCCTGTCGTCCGGACCACCCACAGAAATACCCGCCTCTTCCAGCTGCGTCAGCAGCCGGTCGACCGGCACTTTCAGTACCTCTGCAAACTGTGCAACGGTGACGTCACTCATAAATCTCTCGTCCTCGGTCTCAGGCGCTTTCCGCCTGCTCGGCCTCCTCGGCCTTCTCCGCTTCCTCGAACCAGTGGGCGCGCGCGGCCATGATCAGCTCGCCGGCTTTTTCAGGCTCCAGGCCCTCGACGTCCTCGAGGTCGTCAACAGACTGCTCCGCCAGGTCTTCGCGCGTCACGATGCCCTTGCTGGCGAGAATAAATGCCAGTTCCTTGGTCATGCCCTCCAGCGACAGCAGATCCTCGGCGGGCTCTGCCTCGTCTATCTTTTCTTCCGTGACGATCGCCTGGGTGATCAGAACGTCCCGCGCCCGGTTTCTCAGCTCGGTGACGATCTCCTCGTCGAATTCCTCGATTTCCACCAGCTCGGATTCCGGAACGTAAGCGATTTCCTCGATGCTGGAGAATCCTTCCTGCACCAGGATCAGCGCGATCTCCTCGTCCACGTCGAGCTGCTTCATGAACGATTCCCCGAGCTCCTTGGATTCCTGCTCGCTCTTCTCCTCGGCATCTTCTGCCGTCATCACGTTCAGTTCCCAGCCGCTGAGCTCGCTGGCCAGGCGCACGTTCTGGCCGCCGCGGCCGATGGCCTGAGACAGTTTTTCCTCGTCCACCGCCACGTCCATGCTGTGATCTTCCTCGTCGACGACGATCGATACGACCTCCGCCGGCGACATGGCATTGATAACGAACTGGGCCGCGTTGTCGTCCCAAAGAATGATGTCCACGCGCTCGCCCGCCAGTTCGTTCGACACCGCCTGTACCCGGGAGCCACGCATGCCCACGCAGGCGCCCACCGGATCGATCCGCTGATCGAGGCTGCGCACCGCGATCTTTGCCCTCAGGCCGGGGTCCCGGGCCGCGCCAAGAATCTCGATCAGCCCCTGGCCTACTTCAGGCACTTCGATCTTGAACAGCTCGATCAGAAACTGGGGCGAGGTGCGGGTCAGGAACAGCTGGGGGCCCCGCTGCTCCGAACGAACCTCTCTCAAAAGTCCCTTGATTCTGTCCTGGGGTCGCACCGGCTCCCGGGGAATCATGTCTTCCCGGGGAACGAACGCCTCGGCGTTGCCACCCAAATCCACGTAGACGCCGTTCCGGTCGACACGCTTGACCAGGCCGCTCACCATTTCGCCCACGCGGTCGCTGAACTCCTCGACGACCTGGGCCCGCTCGGCCTCGCGAACTTTTTGTACGATCACCTGCTTGGCAGTCTGGGCCGCGATCCGGCCGAACGCGATGGACTCCATGGGCTCCTCGACGTAGCCCCCCGGCTCGGCTTCCGGGTCGATGTCCAGTGCATCCTCCAGCCGCAGCTCACGATCCGGCACTTCCAGCTCGGTGGAATCGTCCGCAAAGACCATCCAGCGGCGGAAGGTGTCGTAATCGCCCGTCCGCCGATCGATCGCAACACGGACATCGATGTCGTCACCGTGACGCTTTCGCGTCGCCGACGCGAGAGCCGCCTCGATCGCCTCGAAAATGATCTCTTTGTCCACGCCCTTCTCATTCGAGACTGCGTCGACAACCATCAGAATTTCCTTGTTCATGGTCGCTTCTGCCTGTTAGACCTTGATCTCCGGCGCCAGGCGCGCCTTTTCCACCTCGTCAAACCTGAGGCGATGGGTGACTCCATCCACCTCCACAGCAAATTCCTCTGCATCCACCGTCGTCAACCTGCCGGTAAAACGGCGGCGGCCGTCCTCCCGGGGAACGCGAAGTTCCACTTTTACCCGCTCGCCGACGAACCGACCGTAGTCCTCCGGCCTGCGAAGACGCCGGTTAACCCCGGGCGACGACACCTCGAGAACGTAGTGTCCCGGGATGGGATCCTCCACGTCGAGAAGCGCGCTGACCTGGTGACTGACACGCTCGCAGTCATCCAGCGTGATCCCGTCCTCGCTGTCGATAAACAACCGGACCAGACCGTCTCGCCCGCCCAGGCGGGCTTCCAGGTCCACAAGTTCGTAGCCCAGGGTATTTACCTCGGGCTCCAGCAGCTTCGTCAGTTCCTCTGTGTCCATACCCTTCGTCTAAACGAAAAATGGGCCAACCGGCCCACTCTTCCCTGAAGCCCCGGACCTCCTCTGACGAGGAACGCGATCCGGCTTCGCTGGACCGGTTTTGACCGGTTCCAGATACAGAAAAAGCCCCAGCGGGGCTTTTTCCAGAAAAGCTTGGTAGCGGGGGCAGGATTTGAACCTGCGACCTTCGGGTTATGAGCCCGACGAGCTGCCAGACTGCTCCACCCCGCACTCGCTGGGGCAGGATTATACAAACTGACTCCGGGATTTCCAACACCCGCGAGCCGGGTCACCGATTAATCTTAAGGAAAACCGATAATTGCCTGATTTGAAAGCCCTATAAGCGATTGCGGGAAAACTCCGAGCCAGACGATGAGCAGGCCATTGATGCTCAGGATCAGCTTGAGATCGACCCCGGCGGCCACCGGCGCCGCGTTCTCGGGCTCTTCGAAGTACATCAACTTGACCACCCGCAGGTAGTAAAAGGCGCCGATGACGGAGAAAATCACGCCGGCGACGGCAAGCCAGACCATGCCAGCCTCCACCGCAGCCCCCAGAACTTCCAGCTTCGCCCAGAAACCCAGGAACGGCGGCACCCCCGCCATGCTGAACATGACGACGAGCATGATCCCGGCGAACCAGCGGCTGCGGGCGTTGAGGCCCCGGAAATCCTCGAGTTCCTCGGCCTCGAAACCGCGGCGGCTCAGCAGCAGGATCATGCCGAAAGCCGCCACCGCCATGATCACGTAGGCCAGCGTGTAGTAGACGGCTGCTTCCACACCGTCCCGTGATCCGCTCAAGACACCCATGAGAATGAATCCGACGTGGGAAATCGTCGAGTAGGCAAGCATCCGTTTCAGGTTGGTCTGGGCGATCGCCACGATGTTGCCGATCGCCATCGACAGGATCGACATGACAACCAGCATTCCGCTCCAGCTTGGATGGAGCGGCCACAGGCCCTCGACCAGTACTCTCAACAGCATGGCCAGCGAGGCCACCTTGGCTGCCGATCCGATAAACAGGGTCACCGATGTGGGTGCTCCCTGGTATACATCGGGGATCCACATGTGGAACGGCACGGCGCCGAATTTGAATGCCACCCCGACCAGGATGAATGAAAGCGCGAAAAGCAGGTGGATATTCAGGCGATCCAGAGTCGATGCGGCCCTGGCGATCTCCGAAATGTCCAGTGTTCCGGTAACGCCGTAAAGAATGGAGGTACCGAACAGGAAGCAGCCGGACGCAATTGCCCCCAGCACGAAATACTTCATGGCCGACTCAGCGGCGACGGGATTGTCGCGGGCAAACGCCACCATGGCATACAGCGACAGGGACATGAGTTCCAGGCCAAGGTACAGGCTGAGCATGCTGTGGGCGGAGATCATGACCATGATGCCGAGCGTCGCAAACAGGCCGAGCAGGTAATACTCGCCGCGGAACAGGTCCCGGTCCCTCAGGTAGTCCTTGGAAAACAGGAATACGGCGGCGACCACGATGTATACGAACAGCTTGAGTATCCGGGCCAGCGGATCCGAAACAAAGGTTCCGGAAAACGTAATCACCGTCTCCCGGGGCACGTAGAAAGCGGTCGCCACCGCCGCCAGCGCAAGGGTGACCAGACAAAGCCCGTAGGTGATCCAGCGCCGCCGCTCGGGAAGGAACAGATCGATGATGAGGATGACGCAGGCCATCAGCAGCACGACGATCTCCGCCGCCGCGGGCAGCAGATCAGGCACGGGAAAACCGGGGTCCATAAGGTTCATAACTTGGAGCGCACCATCAGTTCCAGCAGGTTCTCGATCGTCGGACCCATCACGTCAAGCAGCGGCGCGGGCCAGACTCCGAGAACCAGGATCGCCGCCGCCAGTATGCCGAGTACCAGCGTCTCGCGTCGTCCAATGTCCTCGAGGCCGGCAACCCCTTCATTTGCCACCTCTCCGTAGAGGACTCGCTTGACCATCCACAGCGTGTAAGCCGCTCCGAGAATCAGGGTGGTGGCGGCCAGGAATGCAAACCAGGGATTGGCGCGGAAACTCGCCAGGATCACCAGGAATTCCCCGACGAAACCCGAGGTTCCGGGCAGGCCCGCATTGGCCATGGCGAACAGCACCATCAGCGCGGCGAACCGCGGCATGGTGTTGGCAACCCCGCCATAGGCGTCGATCTCGCGGCTGTGCAGGCGGTCATAAAGAACGCCCACGCAGAAAAACAGGGCGCCGGACACCAGTCCGTGAGACACCATCTGGACCATGCCCCCCTCGAGCCCCATGGCGGCGCCCTCCAGACCCCCGCTGCGGCGAAGGATGGAAAACGCCAGAAAGAATCCGAGCGTCACGAAGCCCATGTGGGCTATCGAGGAATAGGCAATGAGCTTCTTCATGTCTGTCTGGACCAGGGCCACGAATCCGACGTAGACGATGGCGATCAGCGACAGAGTCAGAATCAGCCAGTCCAGAGCCATGCTGGCATCCGGAGCGATCGGCAGGGTGAAGCGGACGAATCCGTAACCGCCCATCTTGAGCATGATGGCCGCCAGAATGACAGAGCCGCCGGTGGGCGCCTCCACATGAGCATCCGGCAGCCAGGTATGAACCGGCCACATGGGCACCTTGACCGCGAAGGCAGTCAGCAGCGCGACAAAGATCAGGATCTGTTCCCGCATGCCCAGGGGGAAGGCGTAAAAATCCTGGATGGCGTAGCTGCCCGACGCGACATACAGATATATCAGCGTCACGAGCATCATCACCGAACCCAGAAACGTATAGAGGAAGAATTTCAGCGTCGCGTAGATACGTCGTGGTCCGCCCCAGATCCCGATGATGATAAACATGGGGATCAGCATCGCTTCCCAGAAGACGTAGAAAAGCATGGCGTCCAGGGATGCGAAAACGCCATTCATCACGCCTTCCATGATCAGGAAAGCGCCGAAATACTGGCTGGCCCGCGTCTTGACCATGTCCCAGCTGCCGATGATGACCAGCACCGTGACGAAGGTCGTGAGCAGGATCAGAGGCATGGACAGACCGTCCACCCCCAGGTAGTACTCCACGTTGAACCTGTCGATCCAGGCGTGGCGCTCGACAAACTGCATCGCGGCGGTCGTGCGATCGAAATTCGCAAACAGGGGCAGGCCCGCAGCCAGCGCCAGCAGCGAGACACCCAGTGCCAGCCACCGCACCAGCACTGCCCGGCTGTCGCCAACGGCAATCACCGCCAGGCCGCCAAGGATGGGGATCCAGATCTGTGTGCTGAGTACGGGAAATTCCATGCCCTGCCTGCTCCCCTTTCCCTCAGCTCCGCAGGAGCAGCCAGCCCAGCATAGCGGCCAGGCCAATGATCATGGCAAAGGCGTAATGGTACAGATAGCCCGACTGGACCTGGCGAACCACGGTGGACAACCAGCCCACCAGCCGGGCCGATCCGTTGACCAGCAGGCCGTCGATGAGTATTTCGTCACCGATCCTCCAGAGGCCTTTTCCCAGACCCCGGACGCCGGGAGCGATCACTTTCTCGTTCAGGTCGTCGAAGTAATACTTGTTGGCCAGCACCCGGCTGAAGGCCCGCAATCGTCGCGTCACGGCGGGCAGGAGGTCCGGTCGGCCCAGGTACAGCAGCCAGGCGGTGGCGACTCCTGCCAGGGCCAGCAGGAACGGCAAGCCCGTCATCCCGTGGATCAGGAAACTCGTCGCGCTGGTGCCGTGCTCCGCTACAGCCGCGAGCACGTCCCGCTCTGCCGCCACCTGGATGGCGGATCCAAAGTAACCTTCGAAAAGCAGCGCCTCGGACGCCAGCCATCCCGAAACGACAGAGGGAATCGCCAGCAATACCAGGGGCAGCGTGACCACCCAGGGACTTTCCCTCAGGTGTTCGCGTGTGTGCTTATCCATCCGTTCCTGGCCATGAAACACCAGGAAGAACATCCGGAAGCTGTACAGGGCCGTCACGAATACGCCCAGCAGGACACACCAGTAGGCGTACCCGGCGCCAGGGATGGCGGAGGCGTGGACCGACTCGATGATGGCGTCCTTGGAGAAGAAACCGGAGAAACCGGGAAATCCGATCAATGCCAGGGAACCGAGGAATGCCGTCCAGTATGTGATCGGCATGTATCGGCGCAATCCGCCCATCTTCCGAATGTCCTGCTCGTGGTGCATGGCGATGATCACGGAACCCGCCGCCAGGAATAACAGC
>JASFOT010000116.1:0-6823 GCA_050116375.1 Gammaproteobacteria bacterium
AACCGACTACCTGACGCAGAAGCTGCTGGACAGCCGATACCGGGTGTCGGGCGACGAACTGCGCCGTTATTTCGATTACAGCCGGGTGCGGGACGGCATCTTCGAACTGACCTCGGACCTGTTCGGCATCGAAATCCGGTCACGGCAGGATGCGGACGTGTGGCACGCCAGTGTCGAGGCCTACGAATTTGTCCAGGACGGCGAAGTCCTCGGCAGGTTTTATCTGGATATGCACCCCCGGGAGGGAAAGTACAAACACGCGTCACATGTCTTCTACCGCGCCGGCCTCGAGGGCGGGCCGGTCCCGGAATCCGTGCTGGTCTGCAATTTTCCCGGCGGCACAGGCGCCTCCACCAAGATGGAGCACGGCGAAGTCGAGAGCTTCCTCCACGAATTCGGGCACCTGATCCATTATCACCTGAGATATCACCAGCCCTGGCTCGGCATCAGCCAGCCGGAGCGGGATTTCATGGAAGCTCCGTCACAGATGCTGGAGGAATGGATCTACGACACCGACACGCTGCGGCGATTCGCAGTCGATGACGCGGGTCGACCGATCCCCGCCAGCCTGGTCGAAAGGACACGCAGGGCGCGCAGTCTCGGCGAGGGGCTGCGTATCCATTGGCAGCTGACGCTGGCGGACCTCTCGCTCACGCTGCACGGGCGGGCGTCCGAGGACTTCGATCTGGATACGCTCTATGACGAGGTGATGACGCGAAACGCCATCATTCCCCACCTGCCGGAAGTACGCAAATACGCGAGTTTCGGCCATCTGGGCAATCCGGCCTACGCCGCCTCCTACTACACTTACGTCTGGTCACAGGCGATCGCCGACGACATGGCGACACGTTTCCTGAAAGCGGGGATGCGGGACAGGCAGACGGCCCTGATCTACCGGAGAATCGTCCTGGAGACCGGCGGCGCACGCCCCGCGGAGGAGTATGTGGCCGAATTTCTCGGCCGGCCATTCAACCTGGAGGCCTTACGGCGCCGTATCGGCACAGGAACGGACGAGGCGCATTGAGAAGATAAGGATGGGCACCGAAAACAGGGCCGGAGTTGCCGGCATTTCTCTGCTGGCTCTTGTTTTTACTGCTGCCTGCAGTTCGAACAACGGCGCCTCCGCGACGGCTCCTCAGCAGCCATCCTCTACAGCATCCGTCACCGAAGCCCCGGACCAGCAGCCGGAAGGCGAGCTGAGTGAAGCTGCCCGTGATTACGCGGAGAAATGCGAGACCGCGGCCAGGACAGCCTCGCAGATGCTCACCGCTCTGGAGACCTCCGACGCTGCCCCGTCCGTGAGCACCGTCTTCGATCCCTTTAACGAGCTGACACGCCAGATCGATAACAACACGTACATGGCACAGCTCATGTTCTACGTCCATCCGGACGGTGATCTGCGGCGGATCGCGGGAGACTGCGATCAGACATTCCAGGCGTTGAATACCGACCTCTTTCTTTCGAGACCCGTCTACGAGGCATTCGCGGAAGTGGATCTGACCGGCACGGATCCGGAGACACGCTATTTTTCAGCCAAGCAGCTGCTGCAGTTCCGCCTGAACGGAGTGGACGAGGACGCCTCCGCCCGGGAAAGAATAGGGGCGCTCAGAACGGAAATTGTGGCCCTGGAACAGGAATTCGCGGCCAATATCGCGGGCGACGACAGGTCGATCACAGTCGAGTCTGCGGAAAGGCTGTCAGGGCTTCCGCAGGACTGGATCGACAGCCATCCGCCGGGAGACGACGGCAAGATCCGCATCACGACGCGGTACCCGGATTACGGACCGTTCATGCGGTACGCTGACGATGACGATCTTCGGAAAGCTCTCTATTTCGAGTACGGCAATCGCGCCTGGCCCGCCAATGAGGAAGTGCTGGGCGAACTCATCCGCAAACGAAACGAGCTGGCCCTGCTCACCGGGTTCGCGACCTGGGCCGAGGCCATGAACGTGACCAAGATGTCCGGCAGCGCGGATGCCGTGCGGCGCTTCATCGATCGGGCCACCGCTGCCGCCAGCGACCGTGCGCAAAAGGATTACCAGCTCTACCTGGACCGGCTTCGTCAGGACAAGCCGGACGCGGACGAGGTGATGCCCTGGCAGAGCTCCTACATCGGCAACATCCTTCGCGGGGAGCTGTTCTCCATTAAAGCAGCAGAAATCCGGCCCTACTTCGAATATCACAAGGTCCGGGACGGCATATTCCAGTTGACCCGGGATCTCTTCGGTTACTCCATCCGCCCGGTCGAAATCGATGTGTGGCACGAGAGCGTCGAGCCCTACGAAATGTGGGAGGGAGACAGGAAACTGGGTTCGTTCTACCTGGACATGCATCCCCGCGACAACAAGTTCAGTCACGCCGGAATGTTTCAGATGGACATGGGCCAGCAAGGTCGGCATCTGCCGTCGGCTGCCCTGGTCATGAATCTGCCCGGAGAGTCGGGGAAGGGATATCTGGAACTTCGTGAGGTCGAGACTTTTCTGCACGAATTCGGTCACCTGGTGCACTGGCTGACCATGAACCACCAGCGCTGGGTCAGGAACACGAATCCGGAATGGGACTTCATCGAGGTCCCCTCCCAGATGCTGGAGAACTGGCTTCATGATCCGGCGACGGTGCAGCGCTTCGCCACCAACGATGACGGCGAGCCAATTCCCGCAGAGACCATCCTGAAGATCAGGGAGGCAGACGGCTTCGGGCAGGGCATATTCGTCCTCAGCCAGATGGAACTGGCGGATCTTTCCCTGAGCCTGCATGACCGGGATCCGGCCTCCTTCGAGATCCAGGGCCTGGTGGACGCGCTGGATGACCAATACCATCTCTTTGGCGAGGTTGAGAGCCTGCATCCTTACGCCGCATTCATTCACCTGGCCAACGCTCCCTATGCGGCCTCCTACTACCTGTATATGTGGTCTCTTGTGATAGCGGACGATATGTTCAGCCGTTTCCAGAAAGAGGGCCTGCGCAACCGAGCCGTCTCTTTCGAATACCGGGACGAAGTACTGGCCAGCGGCGGATCGCGGCCGGCAGCGGAGGCAGTCGAGGCATTTCTGGGGCGGCCCTTCAATTTCGGAGCGTTCCGCCAGAGGCTCGCCGAGAGACGCTGAGCCCCGATAACATGCTCTGACCGGCGCTACAGGCGCAGTACGCTCCCAAGAATCCGGCAGCGGATGGTTTCCTGCCGTCCTTCAAGGTCGAATGGTGAATTTCAGATGTCGGCACAATCACATCAAAGAACCGAGCCGGACATGCTACAGATCGCCGTCACACGCCATGGGCCACCCTCGGTTCTGAAAGCCCGTTCCGTGCCGGTTCCCCGCCCCGGGGCAGGACAGCTGCGCGTCGCGGTCCGCGCGGCCGGCGTCAACTTTGCCGACATCCTGGTCCGGCAGGGGGTCTATCCCGGCGCGCCCCGCCCGCCCTGCGTGGTCGGCCACGAACTTGCGGGGGTGGTAGACGCGGTCGGTGAAGGGGTCGACTCCGTCTGGCTCGGCCAGGAAGTGCTGGCATTGACCGATTATGGCGGCTACGCCGAGTACCATGTCCTGGACGCACATCGGGCGCTTCCAAAACCGGACAGCCTGAGCTTCGAGTCGGCCGCCGCGCTGCCGCTGAACTATGTCACGGCCTGGGTGCTCCTCGCGGTGATGGGCTCGTTACGGCCGGACCAGACCGTACTGATCCAGAATGCCGGCGGAGGCGTAGGTCTCGCCGGCATCGACTTGGCCCGGCATATCGGAGCTCGGATTTTCGGCACCGCAAGTCCCGTTAAACATCCGTTCCTGACCCGTCGGGGCGTCGACAGCGTCTTTGATTACCGGCAGCCAGGCTGGCACGAACAGGTGATGGAAAGTACGGGCGGACACGGCGTCGATCTGGTGATCGACCCGCTGGGCCCGGAAAGCTGGAAACGCAGTATCGATCTGCTGGCCCCCTCCGGACGGCTCGGCATGTTCGGGATATCGGATCTGGCTGCCAGCGGCATCCGCGCGAAGATGCGGCTCGCGGGGGCGATGTTGCGCGCTCCCCGATTTTCCGCGCGTGGGCTGGTGACCGGTAACCGCGGCGTGTTCGGCTGCAGTATTCACGGGATGTACGAAGCCCGGGGGAAACTGAACGCGTGGCTCGGGCAGATACTCAGGGGTGTCTCCCAGGGCTGGGTCCGGCCCCATGTGGACAGGTGCTTCAGCCTCGAGGACGCCGCGGCGGCTCACGAGTACATTCAGGCCCGCCGCAACACGGGCAAGGTCATTCTCAGTCCCGGCGGGGTCCCCCGGCCACCGGACGGTCCGGATCCCTGATCCATTCGCTCCAGGATCCGGCATACAGCCGGGCGCCTTCCAGACCCGCCAGCTCCATGGCCAGCAGATCCAGACATGCGGTAACCCCCGAGCCACACATGCACACCACCTGTTGAGGGGCGTGACCCGCGAGCTTCCCGAGCCAGCGCCGGCGCAGTTCGGAAGCCGGTAACAGTCGGTCGCCGGCTGTCAGGGTGTCCCGGAAGGGAAAATTGACGGCGCCCGGTATCCGGCCGGCCACGGTATCGATCGGTTCTTCCAGGCCCTGGAATCGCTCCGGTTCCCTGGCGTCCACGACGACAATCTCGCCTCGGGACATGCCGTCCAGGACCTCGTCGGCGGAGACCACCATCCAGGCCCGAGGTCGAGCGTTGAAGATCGCCGGCGAAACCTGCGGCTTCCTGGACTCGACCGGATATCCGCCGTCGCTCCATGCGGAAAACCCGCCGTCCAGAATCGCCGCCTTTTCGTGACCCAGCCAGCGCAGCATCCACCAGCAGCGGGCGGCAATGGCGCCGCCAGCGGCATCGTAAACCACCACGGTGTCGGCATTCCCGATCCCGGCCGCGCCGAGGCTTTCTGCGAACTCCTCCACGGGGGGCAGGGGATGCCGTCCGCTGCTCCTCGTCACCGTTCCGGACAAATCGTCGTCCAGGTGCATGTAAACGGCGCCCGGCAGGTGGGAAGCGTCATAAGCCCGGCGGCCCGCCGACGTATCCGACAAACTGAAACGCGTGTCCACGATCTTGACGTTCGGCTGGCCGAGCCGGGCGGCTATCCAGTCAGCGTTCACCAGGGGGCCGCAAAGCCCCGTGTCAGTTCCGGACATGGTCATTACCGTCTGATATTAGAGCCGGCGCTATACCGGCACCAGCGCGGCGCTCGGCGAGAGCCCCGGTAGCGCCGCACACGGAGCGGTCGGTATTCTAGTCCTCCCCGATGCCGCCGCCTTATGCTGCTCCCAATGGAATTCAGTTCACGCACAATGCTGGAAAAGAGACTGGCTCCGGTCATGGAGCTGCTCCGCCGACAAACACTCGTGGAACAGCTGGTTGACCGCACGGAAGACCGTGCGGGGCTCGGTGCGGACGTCCTGCACCGGCGCCATCGAACGGCGCTCGCCGAGGCCCTGTCCCGGCTTCATCCGGCGGATATCGCCCACCTGCTCGAAATGCTTCCGCCGGAGGAGCGCAGCGTGGTCTGGGTGTCCGCGCCCCCAGAGACGGCAGGCCAGGTGCTGGCAGAGGTCAACGATACGGTGGCCGAGGGCCTGGTGGCGGAAACCAACCGGGATCGCCTTCTAGCCATCGGCGAGCGCCTCAACCCCGTGGATCTCGCCCTGATCGAGGACATTCTCCCCGGTGAGGTCCGGTCCCGCCTGTTGTCGGAGATGGACGAGGAGGATCGGAGCTGGCTTGAGACGACGGTCACGTACCCGGAAGACTCCGTCGGTCACCTCATGACCCGCGACGTGCTTGTCATCGACGCCCACGCGACCGTCAAGGACGTGCTGCGCTATGTCCGCACTCTGGGGGATCTCCCGGACAATACCGACAAGATTTTCGTGGTGGACCGGAAGCGGCACCTGGTGGGGGCGCTGCCGCTGAAGGCGCTGATCATCCACTCGCCGAAACGCCCGGTGGCCGAGGTGATGAGCCGGGACCTGGTGGCTTTCACCCCGGACGAGGAGGCGGAAGATGCGGGCCAGGCGTTCCAGCGCTATGACCTGATTTCGGCGCCCGTGGTGGACAGCCGCGACCGATTGCTTGGCCGTCTCACCGTGGACCTGCTGCTGGACTTCCTCCAGGAGCAGGCCGAGGAGGACGCCTTTCTCCGGGAGGGCCTGCGGGCGGATACGGATCTGTTCGGACCAGTTTACGCCAGCGCCCGCAGCCGCTGGGTCTGGCTGTCCCTCAATCTGCTGACGGCATTCATCGCATCGCGTGTTATCGGTGTCTTCGAGGGATCCATCGAGAAACTGGTCGCGCTCGCCACGCTGATGCCTATCGTGGCGTCGGTCGGCGGTAACACCGGCAATCAGACAGTGGCCCTGGTGGTGCGCGGCCTGGCGCTTGACCAGATTCACCGGGGTAACCTGCTCTACCTGGCAATCAAGGAAATGGGAATCGCGCTCATCAACGGGCTTTTGTGGGGATCGGTGATGGGCCTGATCGCCTGGCTGCTCTACAACAACCTGGAACTGGGACTGGTGATGGCGGGCGCCACGCTGCTAAATCTTCTGGTGGCGGCGGCCGCCGGCATCGGCGTGCCCATTGGAATAGAGCGGCTGGGACGGGACCCGGCTCTCGGCTCCAGCGTCGTGCTGACTTTCGTCACGGACAGCATGGGATTCTTCATCTTCCTCGGCCTGGCGACCCTCGTCCTGATTCATTGACGAAGAGACCGCATCCGGCAGAATAGAACACCATGCGAGACCTCCTCGACACTGCACCCGGGAAATTCTCAAACCGGTTCCAGCCTCTCCGTCCCGCTGTACTCGCGAGCTGCCTCGGGATCCTCCT